>JAYWGD010000574.1:0-3648 GCA_043778435.1 Myxococcales bacterium
CGCTCCGAGGGGGCATGCGTCCCTGGGCCCAGTTGTCTTTGTCGTGTGCGAATTTCAGCTGATCGATCGCACCACGGAAGCATCCAATGAGCTCGGTGACGCCTCCCACGATCTGTACAAAGATAGACAAAAGAAGGCTGTCGTACGGCGCTTGCAAATTGGCTTTCATGAAGAGACTCCAGCATCCTCTGTGGTGCATATGGCGCCCGTCAGCCCGTCCCCGACCAAATGAAAGAATGAGATGCAACTCTACGCAAGCAAAGTCAGCTCTATGGCATCCGAAGCGGCGCGCGTGCTCATCGCGGGTGGAGAGGTTGAAAGCACAGCTGCCATTCTGACACGCGAGATCGAGTCCGAGTTGCGCGGGTACCTCGCGACGGAACGCGATGTGAACGACAAGACCAAAGAATTGCTCGAGCGAACAGGCCGGCCGCAAAGCGAGTATGGTCGTGTACGCGTGCAAATAGCCTCGTCGAATGGCATCGCAGTGGGCGACGAAACGCTCGACCACTTGCTCGATCGCGTCGTCGCTCATTTGCTCGAAGCCGACGAGATTGAAGAGATTTTTGCGACGGACTTGGAGCTCCGAAAGAAGCTCGCAACCGTATTTAAGAAGCACATGGCCATTGACGCGGGCATGGACACAGAAGTTCGCGCGCAGCTGCGTCACGTGAAAGAGGGCACCGATCTTTGGGACATCGAATATGACAAGGCCCTGGTCAAAGTTCGAACCCGTCGTGGCATCTAGAGACCACTCCTGGCCAATCCTACAGAGACGACTATGAGCTCCATCCAACTACCCGCTGTAGACGACTTTTTGCTCGTCATTCTCTCCTCCCCAAGTGGTGCGGGCAAGACCACGCTCACCAAGCGCTTGCTCACAGAATTCCCCGAGCTGAGGTTTAGCGTTTCGCACACGACGCGCACGCCACGTGCGGGCGAGGTCGATGGCAAAGACTATCACTTCGTCAGCCGCGAGGGCTTCCAGGAACGCGTTCAGAATACACGCTTTTTGGAGTGGGCGGAGGTGCACGGCAATCTCTATGGCACCAGCTTCGGAGAGATCGAGCGAGCGCGCGAAGACAGCAACTGCCACGGCATGATCTTCGACATCGACTACCAAGGTGCTCGGCAGATCCGCTCAAAATTACCTGATATCACAGGGATATTCATCCTTCCTCCCACGATGCCGGAGCTGCTTCGGCGCCTGCGAGGGCGAGCCTCGGAAACCGAGGAAGTCGTTCAGAGGCGTTACGATGTCGCGCAACGTGAGATCGAGCACTATGCCTTTTTTGACTATCTCGTCGTCAACGATGACATCGACGTTGCCTTCGAGCGGATGAAGGGCATCCTTCTGGCCGAGCGTTGCAAACGCACACGTCTGGCGTCGCTGGCCGAAGCATTGCTCCGCCACACCCCCGCTTCTACCTGAACCAAACCCCACACGGAAAGACTCCTCGCAGATGACGAACCAGCCCCTGCTTATCGTTGGCTCTTTGGCCTTTGACGATCTCGAAATGCCTCATGGCACTTACAATGACGTGGTGGGTGGCGCGGCAACCTACTGCGCCTTTGCGGCCTCGATCTTTGCACCAGTGCGTTTGGTCGGTGTGGTGGGAACCGACTTTGATCAGGCAACGCTACGCGAACTCGAGCAACGCGGCGTCGACACCAAAGGAGTCGAGCACGACAACACAGGAAAGACGTTTCGCTGGAAGGGACGCTACAGCAGCGACCTCAGCTCACGAGAAACGCTCGATACGCAGCTCAATGTGTTTGCCAATTTTAAACCGAAGTTGCCTGCAGAGTACACAAGCACACCATTTGTTTTGCTTGGCAACATTCACCCTAGCCTGCAGCTCGAAGTCCTGAGCGCCATGGAGAAGCCTGTGCTCGTCGCGGCCGACACCATGAACCTCTGGATCGACATCACGCCCAACGAGCTTCGCGCCGTGCTCGCACGAATCGATCTGCTCGTGGTCAATGACGAAGAGGCGCGTCAGCTCTCAGGTATTACGAGCATCGTTGGCGCGGCCCGCGCGCTTCGCGCCATAGGCCCATCCAAAGTCATCATTAAGCGCGGAGAGCACGGCGCCTACCTGTTCGACGGCGAGGGCGACGATGGAATCTTCTACGTCCCCGCCTACCCGCTTGAGCGCGTGATGGACCCGACTGGAGCTGGAGACTCTTTTGCCGGCGGCCTGATGGGCTACGTGGCACGAACGGGAGACACCTCCAACATGGGCCTCCGCCGCGCGATGTTGTTTGCGTCCACGATGGGTTCGATGTGCGTCGAAGAGGTTGGCACCGCGAAGCTTCGCAGCATCTCGTCTTCGGACGTGACCGCACGCGCAGCCGCGTTTCAGCGCATGGTAGACTTCGGCGCTCAGCTGCCCTTCTGAGTTGCATCATGAGTCACGAACTGCGTAGCCATTTTCACGGCACGTAATAAATCTGACGCGCTGCCCCGTAGCTTTTTTGCTGCGTTGCGAGCTCGCGTGACAAGCCAGCGCATCTTGTGTCACACAGGTTCTATGGACCTTGAGCGAGGCGACGTGCCGCGCCTGAAGCCATTGAGGTAGCGCAATGACGAAGTGGTTGCATAAGTTCACATGGGTAGCAGGTCTGAGCTTGCTTGCGTGCGGTGGCGCCGCTGGCGACGGATGCAGCACCGAAGTGTTGCCCAATGGCTTTCCACAGAACCAGACCGTCGCCAATGCTGCCAACCTGCGACTCAATCGCTCGGGCTTGAACTTTCTCGAGTCCGTGATGCCGCGCGTGTTGAAAGAGATTGCGAAGGCAAAGCCCGATGGGACCCTTGAGTTCCCTTTTGACACCTCTACGGCGGCTTCCTTTGGTGTTTTAGGGTTTGACTTCGTGCCCACCATTTGCCCGGACGGCACAACCGCCGCGAGCTGTACAGCCGTGATGGACATCGCCAAATCGGTCACGCAACTGGATGCACGCGTGCCACATGCGCTGTCGCTAAACCTCACGGTGCCCGTGATGCTTAGGGACACGCCCATCAAGCTCAGCAACAGCAGGCTTGGCAACATCGTGGTTCATGTGGCCTACGGCGACAACACAAGCTGCGACCGCGAAACGCCTAGCGCCACGCCCCATGCGCTTCCTCTTCCCATCACCGTCCCCATGATGGAAGGTACCGCCGCACCGCGCACGGGCTACACCTACGCCGACATCGACAATGCCAAAGTCAACGTCGATGGACTGAGCTCCGACAACGTGAAGATCTGCGCGGATTGCGGCTCGTTGGCCTCTTGGGCATGCAACGGCATTCTCAATTCTGGACTCATCAAAGGCAACATCGTCAAGAATCTCAGAAATCAAATCGACGGCGCCGCCAAAGGAGCGATGAGGTCTGCACTTTGCACCGCGCCCGTCGCTTCCAAAAGCGGTGTGCCAACCTGCCCTGCCGGCTCAAAACCCAATCCTGAAGGCACACAGTGCGTCTACAACAACGCCGCCGACAAGTGCGTGCCCCGCCAGCTCGGCGTCGATGGCAGCGTGGACGTAGGCTCCCTGCTCGGCGGCATCGCGCCTGGCACGTCGGGCCTTGTCGATTACCTGTTCGCGGCAGGCGGCGACATGGACCCATGGCCCAAAGTGGTGATGCCGAACGAGACGGAT
>JAYWGD010000575.1:0-3645 GCA_043778435.1 Myxococcales bacterium
CTTGCGAGCGACATTGAGCCTAACTCGCCGCGTTCGCGTGAGCGTACTCCGAGCGTGTCGGTCTCGGCCTCTTGCACTCCGATGTCCGCGATGTATGGCACGCGCCCCAGACGCGCATTTCTGATTTTGGCACCCAACTTGTCGGCGCTCACGTCCAGGTCGACGCGGACGCCGCGAGCCTTGAGCGTGGCCGCCACACGGTAAGCGTAGTCGTCCGCCTTCTCACTCACCGTGACGACCGAGACTTGCTTGGGCGCGAGCCACACGGGGAAGTTTCCTCCCGAGTGCTCGAGGTACACACTAAAGAAACGCTCGAGCGAACCCAAGATCGCGCGATGCAACATCACCGGACGATGGTCCTTTCCGTCGGCGCCAGTGTACGCGAGCTCGAAACGCTCCGGCAGGTTTGGGTCGTATTGGATGGTGCCCAATTGCCAACTGCGTTTGAGTGCATCCTGCACATGGAACTCTAGTTTGGGGCCGTAAAAGGCGCCCTCACCCGGCAACATCGAATAGGGCAGGCCCGCGGCTTTGAGACCCTTTTCGAGCGCTCCTTCGGCCAAGTCCCACTCTGCGTCCGTGCCGATGCGTTTGTCTGGACGCGTGGCCAGCTTGATGTCGATGTTCTCAAACCTGAATGTATTGTACACCTTGTACAACGAAGAAATAAAGTCTTCGATTTCCTGAGAGACCGAATCCTCCGCGCAAAAAATGTGTGCGTCGTCTTGGCAGAACGTGCGCACGCGCGACAAGCCGTGCACGACGCCGCCGCGCTCGTAGCGGTGCAGGCGCCCAAAGTCGGCGAGGCGCCATGGCAAGTCGCGGTAACTGCGCTTTTTGGATCCGAAGATCACGCAGTGGCTTGGGCAATTCATGGGCTTGAGCGCAAACGATTGCTCCTGCATCTTCTTGCGAAAATCGGACTCTTTCTTTTCGCCAAGTGCAATGGCGATGTCGATCTCAGCCGCTTCGTGAAGCTCGTCCTCCGTCCACAGGCGGTACATGTTCTCGTTGTAGTTGCCGAGGTGGCCGCTGGTGCGAAACAGATTTGGGTTAAATATTTGCGGTGTAATGACCTCGTCGTAGCCTGATTGATCGTACATCTCGCGCACGTAGCTGACCATCTGGTTGTAGACAAAGGCGCCTTTGGGCAAGAAGAACGGCATGGCCGGCGCCACTTGGTCGAACATAAAAAGCTCAAGCTCTTTTCCCAATTTGCGATGGTCGCGGGCCTTGGCCTCTTCCACTTGTTTGAGGTGCTCGTCCAACGCCTCCTTGGTGTCGAAAGCTGTACCATACACGCGCTGAAGCATCGGGTTGCGCTCGTTGCCGCGCCAATAAGCGCCCGCAACATGCGTGAGCTTTACAGCCTTGAGCATGCCGGTCGATGGAACGTGGGGGCCCTTGCATACGTCGAACCACTCAGAGCCCGGGCGACCATGCGTGTAGATTGAAATCTCCTCGCCCTCAGGGATCGAGTGGATGATGTCGACCTTAAAGTGCTCGCCCATGTCCGCAAAGGTCTTCAGCGCTTCGGCGCGAGTGACCGCGCTGCGCTTGAACCAAGCGTTGGACTTAGAGATCTCGCGCATGGCTTTTTCGATCGCGCCCAAGTCGTCGTCGGTGAACGGCGCCCCGGCTTTTTCGAAGTCATAGTAGAAGCCGTCCTCGATGGCGGGGCCGATGGTGACTTTGGTACCTGGGTAGAGTTTTTGCACGGCGTCCGCCATGATGTGCGCCGTCGAGTGTCGAATCACGCGCAAGCCCGCAGGCGACGATGCAGTCACGGTCGTGAGCTCCTCTGCAGTCGCCGCGATCGGCGTATGCAAGTCTACGACGTGGCCGTTGTAGGTCACGGCTACGACGTCCGGGTTCAATGTCCCGAGTATTTCGCGCGCAGTTTTGAGTTCAGACATGGCTCTAGCCTTACCCGAATTGCGCGTACACGTGGTGCGCGGTCAGCTCTTCGGGAACAGTTTTTCGCGACCGAACATGTAGGGACGCAGAGCAACCGGGATAGTCACCGATCCATCGGCGTTCTGGTGGTTCTCGAGCAGTGGGATCAGAATGCGTGGACTTGCCACTGCAGTGTTGTTCAGCGTGTATGCATATTGCACGTTTCCGTCGGGCATGCGCACTCGGATGTTGGATCGACGCGCTTGGAAGTCCCCGAGTGTGGAGCACGAGTGCGTCTCGGAGTAGGCGTTACGGCCTGGCATCCAGCTTTCGACCTCGTGTTTGCGGGTCTGCCCGAGGCCGATTTCACCGGTGCAAGCAATGGCCACGCGGTACGGTATCTCAAGCTTGGCCAAGATGGCTTCGGCGTTGGCAAGAAGGCGGTAATGTTCTTCTTCGGCGAACACTTCGTCGGGCACGCAGAACACCACTTGCTCCACTTTGGTAAACTGGTGAACGCGGTACAAGCCGCGCGTGTCTTTGCCGTGCGCGCCGGCTTCGCGCCTAAAGCAAGGCGACTGGCCCGCATAACGGATCGGCAATTGGCTGTGATCGAGGATGCTGTCGGCATGCAAAGACACGAGCGGTACCTCGCTGGTGCCTACCAAAAAGAGATCGTCCTCACTCACGCAATAGGCCTCTTCGCGCCCAAGCGGAAAGAAGCCTGTACCCGTCATGGCGCGCTCGCGCACAAGCACAGGTGGAAGCACAGGCGTAAGGCCACGCTCCACCAACGTATCAATGGCCAAACGCGCGACGGCCATCTCGAGCAATGCGCCGTCGCCGACAAGCGCATAAGAACGGCCACCCGCAAACTGGCGCGGGCCGTCCCAATTGACCATGCCGAACGAGGTCATGAGCTCCACGTGATCTTTGGGCGTAAAGCCAAAGTCGCGGATGGTTCCGACTCTTCGGATCTCGACGTTGTCCTCCTCGCCTCGGCCCACGGGCACTTCGGGGCGCGGCATGCTTGGCATGGTCAGCATGAGCGCGTCGTAGGTGGCCATTGCCGCCGTGAGCGAGGGCTCCACAGACTCGAGCTCCGTTTTTAATGCCTTGCCTTCATCGATCAGAACGGATCGCTCGTCTTTGCTGGCTTTTGGAATGCTGCTGGCGATCTCGTTCTTGCGCGCACGCAAAGTCTCGATGCGGCCGAGCAGTTCGCGGCGTACGGCGTCAGCAGCAAGCAAATCATCTACGTTGGCGCTGAGGCGCTTGTTGGTGATGGCAGCGCGGACGAGATCGGGGTTTTGGCGGATGAACGCAATGTCGAGCATGTCGCGGGGTACCGTGCCCGAACCCCTAACCAAACACAAGGCGTCAGCTCGCCTTAAAGCCAAGCGCTCCCGGTCAGGCAACAGGTGCCCGGCCGTCGTCGCACTTGTTCCCGCATTTCGTAACGCTTCGGAGAAAGCGAGTTTTACTTTGAAGGACGGACAAGTGTTGGTTGCTAAGCCGGGTCGCCACTGAGCTGCGCCAAATCGGATTGGAAATTGTATGCGCTCGTTCACGCAGGCAGTATTGATTTGGCCATGAACTTTAGAGCACGCGTGTTGCCGGCACTTGGAGTTGCTGCGATTTTTCAGTTTGGACAGAACGCTTCGGCGGACAAGGCGCCGCCCAACCCTGCGCATGTTGCCTGCGACGGCAAGGCTACGGGGGCCCCGTGTCAGGTCGCGGGGAAAGCAG
>JAYWGD010000576.1:0-3636 GCA_043778435.1 Myxococcales bacterium
GTAGTTGATGTTGCCGCCGGGCGCGATGCCGATGCCGCCCACTTGCGCCGCGAGGGCGTCGGAGAGGTAGTCGCCGTTCAGGTTCAGCGTGGCGATGACGTCAAAGTCTTTGGAGCGCGTGAGCACTTGCTGAAGCGTGATGTCGGCGATGGCGTCTTTGATGATGAGCTTGCCGGCTTTGATGGCGGCTGTTTGCTCGTCGTTGGCGGCTTGCTCGCCGTGCACGGCCTTGGTCTTCTCCCACGTGGCCCAGGTGTAGACTTTGCCTGCGAATTCCTTGTCCGCGAGCGCGTAGCCCCACTTCATGAAGGCGCCCTCGGTGAACTTCATGATGTTGCCCTTGTGCACGATGGTCACGCTCTTGCGGCCGGTGTCCAAAGCATATTGAATGGCGGCGCGCACGAGGCGCTCGGTGCCGTCTTGGCTCACGGGCTTGACGCCAATGCCGCTGGTCTCGGGAAAGCGGATCTTTTTGTACTGTGCAGGGAACTCAGCCTTGAGAAACGCGAGCACCTTCTTCTGCGCATCGGAGCCGGCCTCGAACTCGATGCCTGCATAGATGTCTTCGCAGTTCTCGCGAAAGATGACCATGTTTACATCAGCGGGGTTTTTGACGGGGCTAGGCACGCCCGCGAACCAACGCACAGGGCGCAAGCACACGTACAAATCCAGCAATTGGCGAAGCGCCACATTGAGCGAGCTGATGCCACCGCCGATGGGCGTGGTGAGTGGGCCCTTGATGCCCACAAGATACTTGCGGAATGCAGCGACCGTTTCATCGGGCAACCAGTTCTGCGTTTGGTCGAAGGCTTTCTGGCCCGCGAGCACTTCGAGCCATGCAATCTTCTTTTGGCCCGCATAGGCCTTCTCCACGGCCGCATCGAGCACGCGCACAGATGCGCGCCAGATGTCGCGGCCTGTGCCGTCGCCTTCAATAAAGGGGATGATAGGGTTGTTGGGGACGTTGAGGACATTGCCCGCGCCCATGGTGATTTCCGACCCGAGAATTTCGTTCATGACCGTGGCGATACTACGGGCGCAGGCGCGGGCTCAATGGTTGTGTTTGGCCCGGGCGGGAAGTGTGTATAAATCAAAACCAACCCAGTGTTTCGCGCTCGAGCATGCCTACCGCCACACTGGCGCCATTGGCGACAAGTGACACAACGAGCGCACGGCGCCACCGCACCCTGAACCAAACGAGGAGCGCCGCCTCTGTACTCCATGCAAACAGCTCCGCCACCCAAACCATCTGCGTGTAGCTCAGACCCGCGCCATCACAGAGCGGCGGGATCACAAACCACACGCAGGGGTGGGTGATGGCGCTGAGCAAAAATGCGCGTCGCCGTAAGATGCGTGTCAGGTACACATAGATCGGGCACTCGACCACTTGCGTCAGCATGAAGGCGCAGAACCACGCCATCGCATAGGCCTTCGGGCTCATGCGCGTGCGTCCTTCATGCACCACCATCGCGCCAGCACGGCCAATTCCAGGTAGGCGTGGAAGCCTGCAATCTGCAAATAAGTCCCTCGAGCCGCATAAGCGCCAGTGCTTAAGCCGTAGCCAATAAGCCCTAAGCCAAGCCCCGCTGTGGCCCACAGCGTGAGCGCGCCCATGTCAGCTTTTAGAGCCCGCGCGCTGGATGCAAAACCACGCACGCCCTCTCGTGGGCGCGCCGCTTCGGGAACCAGTCGAAGCCACACCGTGTAGTGCATCCCCTGCAAAAATACGAATGCAACCACAATGCGTGCGTTATACACGGGATTCCAACTCTGTGCCAGAGCGGGTGGCACCAGGTTGTAGGACAGCGCTTCAAGCGCAGCGCGATGGTCGCTCAAGGTGTCGAACACGCCGAGGAGGATGGCACCTGTCATGACAGCAGCACCCCCCAACATGAGCCAAGTGATGCGTTGGTATCGGAACATGGCGCCGAACAACCACAGTGCGACCAAGTTGTGTGCGTGCACCAGTGCATAGGCCGTGAAAATTGGATGCAGCAGCGAGAGCCAAATCGCGGCTGCACACATCACGCCTGTCAATACAAGACGTCCGACGTGTGGCTTGCCTCGCCGCAGCGCCGGCGTAAGCAGCACCCAAGCAAGGACGGCCGAACATCCCACGGCAGGCGTCGATGAAATCAGAGCGCCGATGAGCAGCATTCCGCCTAGCGCATCGGCGCGACCCAAACGCGCACGCGCGAGAGGATCGAACACCAGGTAGCGCAAATCCGCGAGCAAGTGAGGCACCCCCAAAATGAGTGGGGCCCACAGAAACAGCCACACCGGTGCGAGCACGCTGCACGTCGCGCCAAGCATCACACCAAGTGCCGCGTAGAGGATGATCCGAAGGTCTCGCGATGCGAGCAAAGTCCTCACGCCCGGCACGTGCGCCACGCCGAGTCGGAGCAGATAGAATCTCACCGAGTCGAGCGTCGCCAGCAGCGAGCCTGAGCGCCGAACGTTGCGTGCAAAGTCGACCGGTGTCATCGCGCTATCGGGCGTCGCTTGCGTCGCCGGCATCCATGGCGGCGTCGCCTCTGGCCTCTGGCCAGCTCGCGGTGGACGGTTCATCTTTGGGCCCGCAGTTGCAGGCGCCGACCGGGGCCATATCCAGAAGGATCAGAGAAAAAACAAGTGAGAGTGTTTTCATAAGCGTGCCTGCAGCAACGCATGTGCCATGCATCAATGTGCAACAGAATGGCGAGCACCTCAGCGCTTGGCCACGACATCGCTGTCGCAGGCGTGAGTGACACATGCCATTGAGTGTAGCTCTCTGTTGTGTGGAGCGGCTCTAATGCAAACCGCAAAGTGGCGTCGTCGCGGCGTGGACTCATCCTTTCCTATGGTGAGCCAATGCAGCGGCCGCAGCAAGCGACGACTTTCCAATCCCTGACCGTGGATTTCTCACCGCGCGATGGTGTAGAGCACGAGCTCAGTTTCTGGATTCAAAAAGGACAAGCATCACCATGGCAACACGCAAGAAGATTGGTCTTATCGGGGCAGGCAACATCGGCGGCGAGCTCGCGCGCTTGTTCGCGAACAAGGAGCTTGGCGATGTGTGGCTGTACGACATCCCGGCCAAAGAGAACATTGCCAAGGGCAAGGCACTCGACTTGGAGCAGAACGGCTCCGTGCTCGGCTACGACTCCAACATTCGCGGCACCTCCAACTGGGCAGACCTCGAAGGCGCCGACGTGCTTGTCATCACGGCCGGCATCCCACGCAAGCCCGGCCAGTCGCGCGACGACTTGGTCGCCACCAACTTGCCCATCATTCGCGACGTGGCGACCAACGCCAAGAAGTACTGCCCCAATGCCTTCGTCATCGTGATCAGCAATCCGCTCGACGCGATGGTCTACGAGTACATGCGCGTCACGGGCTGCAAAAAGGGCATGGTTGCAGGCATGGCGGGCGTACTCGACTCCGCACGCTTTCAGCTCTTCCTTGCGCGCGAAGCCAACGTGAGCGTTAAGGATGTGCGCGCGATGGTGCTCGGCGGCCACGGCGACGACATGGTTCCCGTGCTCTCCATGACCACCATCAACGGTGTGCCTGCCACGGCGCTCATCGCCAAGGACAAGCTGCAAGCCATCATCGAGCGCACGCGTAAGGGCGGCGGCGAGATCGTCAACCTGATGG
>JAYWGD010000577.1:0-11379 GCA_043778435.1 Myxococcales bacterium
AGGGAAGGGATTCGAACCCCCGGTAGGTTTCCCTACGCCGGTTTTCAAAACCGGAGCCATAGACCACTCGGCCACCCTTCCGATACTCCGCTCGATGCATGCATGACGCACACATCTTACGAACCATGCGGGTGAGCTGCACGTACGTGCGACCCACCTGCGCAATCAATCACGCCGTCGCATTTCCTGCAACTGAGATGCCGCGCTCCTTCATCATCCTCATGAGCGTGCTTGCCATCTCGCTTGGGTTCGGAGCCACTTGGCAACCCGCAGCTTCCATCGCTGCTATCTTCGCCTCAGCCGTGCCTGCGCCGCCAGAGATGATGGCGCCCGCGTGGCCCATGCGCTTTCCGGGGGGAGCAGTGACGCCAGCGATGAACCCTGCGACCGGCTTGGTCACATGCTTCTTGATGTACTCTGCAGCCTTCTCCTCGGCCGAACCGCCTATCTCGCCGATCATGATGATACCGTGCGTGTCGGGATCGTTCTGGAAGAGCTCAAGCACATCGATGAAATCCATGCCGGCAATGGGGTCGCCGCCGATGCCAATGCAGGTCGATTGCCCCACGCCCATGGCGGTGAGCTGGCCCACAGCCTCATACGTCAGCGTGCCCGACTTGGACACCACGCCGATGTTGCCCTTCTTGTGGATGTGGCCAGGCATGATGCCAATCTTGCACGCGTCAGGCGTGATGATCCCGGGGCAGTTTGGGCCGATGAGGCGCGTCTTGCCTTTGAGGCCGTCGAGCACGCGGCGTACCTTGAGCATGTCGATGGCAGGGATGCCTTCGGTGATGCACACCACGAGCTCCAGGCCCGCATCAAAGCCCTCGAGGATGGCATCGGCGGCGCCGGGCGGTGGCACGAAAATCACGGAAGCATTTGCGCCCGTGGCTTTGACGGCCTCTTTGACCGTGTTGAACACGGGAACTTTGCCTTCGAACATTTCGCCACCGCGGCCTGGCGTGACGCCAGCAACCACGTTGGTGCCGTAGTCCATGCAATTTTTCGCGTGAAAGCCACCTGCACTCCCGGTGATGCCCTGGACAAGAAGTTTGGTTTGTTTGCCTACGAGAACGCTCATTTCATACCTCCTAGGGCAGCCTGAACCACCTTTTGTGCGCCATCCGCCATGCTCGTGGCTGCTGTGATTGCAAGACCACTCTCGCTCAAAATTTTTCGACCCAACTCCACGTTG
Organism: Myxococcales bacterium; assembly: GCA_043778435.1. Classification (GTDB taxonomy): domain Bacteria; phylum Myxococcota_A; class Polyangia; order Polyangiales; family Polyangiaceae; genus JAAFHJ01. Next base: position 1,199 of record JAYWGD010000577.1, read on the forward strand.
GTGCCCTCCAAGCGGACCACCAGTGGCACCTTGAGGCCCAGATCTTTGGCGGCTGCGACCACGCCATTGGCGATGAGGTCGCACTTCATAATGCCGCCAAAAATGTTGACGAAAATCGCCTTCACTTTGGGGCTGCTCAAGATCATCTTGAAGGCCTTGGTCACCTGCTCTTGGTTGGCGCCTCCGCCCACGTCCAAGAAGTTCGCTGGGCCCACGCCGTGCTCCGCACCAAAATGCTTGATGATGTCCATGGTGGACATGGCCAAGCCCGCGCCGTTGACGAGGCAACCTACGTTGCCGTCAAGGGAGACATAGTTGAGGCCGACCGCCTTGGCTTCGAGTTCAACGGGATCTTCTTCGTCTTTGTCGAGAAGTAAAGGCCACTCCTTGTGACGGAACTCACCGTTGTCGTCGAAGGTGAGCTTGCAGTCGAGCGCCATGACGTCGCCGTTCTTGAGCACCACAAGCGGGTTGATCTCGAGCATCGCGGCGTCTTCTTTTACAAAGGCCTCGTACAACGACAGGAGCACCTTGACGAACTTGCCCACCGTGTCTTTGGAGAACTTGTCCATGCCCAGCGCAAACGCGAGCTCACGCGCTTGGAAGCCGCAAAGGCCCGTGATCGGGTCTGCGTAGACGGTGAGAATTTTTTCTGGGGTATCGTGCGCGACTTGCTCAATGTCCATGCCGCCTTCGGTCGATGCCATGAAGCAGATGCGACGCGAATCTCGGTCGACCAGCGCCGCAACGTAGAACTCCTTCTCCATCTGCAAGCCCTGCTCGATGTACAGGCGCCGCACTTTTTGGCCCTCGGGTCCGGTCTGCACGGTGACAAGCTGCATGCCCAGAATCTTCTCGGCGAGCTCGCGCGCTTCTTTGGCGCCGCCCTTGAGCGCGACCTTGACGCCGCCACCCTTGCCACGACCACCCGCATGGATCTGTGCCTTCACCACGGTGACGGGGCTTCCTGTTTCCGAGATCAGCTTTTCAGCCGCCTTCTCCGCCTCATCGACCGTAAAGGCTGGATAGCCTAGCGGGATTGGAACGCCATATTTCGCAATAATTTGCTTGCCTTGGTACTCGTGGATTTTCACCCCGCCAGAGGTACCATCGCCCGCGAAGCGATTCAACGTTCATGGCTTCAGGCAACAAAGACACGCATCCCCCTGCAGAGGAGTGCGCGTTTCGGACCAATCCGGGGGGCCTAGAGCGGAATCCACTTGGGCTGATATCCGCACCTCGACTTCGTTGGCTCGTGCGCGCCGGGCGCACCTAGTCGTCGAGGCTTACGTCCGGTGCTCAGAGTCCGCCCTGCCGAGACAGCGAAGCTCAACCCAACTGGAAACCGCTCTGTCATTCAGAAGCGACGCGCACTTGGCGCGTGGCGTTCCAGAACAAAGAGAAACCGGTCGCGACCAGGCACCAAAACGGCGCCGGTCTCATCCAAGAAAGCTGTCTGGTCGCCGCCGGCAATACGGAAGTCTTCGTCGACGTAAAGCGTCGTCAGATGTCCTTTGATCCCCACTGGCCCTTTGGGCGCACGGCCTCCCCCTGTCGAGAGCATTTTCTTGCCTTCAAGCTCGAACTTCTTTGTGTAGCTCACCAGATCTCGATCCTCATTCAGGGCCCCGATACGAAATCCGACTTTTGTGAACTCAATATCAAACCCGGCGTCAGAAGTAGTGTACTTGCCGCGCAAAATGCCTGTGGCAGGAAGAAGCCTAAAGATGCAATTCGAGCCGAAATTATAATAATAGCCGTCTTTCGACACGACCTGAAACACCTCGGTCAAGTCCTGACGAATAAATCCAGGCCCCATCATTTCCAGGTTGCTCCAAAGCTGATGCCACGCGCCCTCCAGCATGTCCTCGGTCTGTGCCTGCGTTTTCGCAGGTGTCAGACTACGCAATTCTGAAACGAGCGGAGAGAGCTGAGCCGAAACCTCAGCGAAATTGTCCACCCGCTTGGTATTGGCGGACGAGATGATAACGATTTGCTGCTTCAGATCGGCAATGCGGCTTTTGCGCATCTCACCCGTGCCCGTTTGCACTGGGACCACCTCGGAAGGCTCGACCCCTTCGACTGCGCAGCCGGTAGAAAGTGAGACCGCAATCAAGGAAAGGACCGAGAGTGCACCTAGCGCGAATGAGTTGGTTTGCATGGGCGCCTGGTAGCTCCGAATTCCTGAAGTGCAATGCAGCGCTTGGATTCTGTCCTATACAATCGTTGCCGCATGCGGTTGGGCGGCAGAGCCGGAAGCTCGCCACTGAGCACGTCTCGTGGCAGAGGTATCAGATATGAACCCTGACATTCTCGCTGGGCAGTTGCTTGTCGTGGGCTACCCAGACGTGGAGCCCCCTGCCCGCCTGAAAGTGCAACTCGCCAATGGTCATCGCGCAGGTGTTACGCTGTTTAAACGTAACATTCCCGAAGACCTGCGACACCTGCCAGCACTCCTACGAGAGCTGACACCTCCTACAAGCGTGCACCCTGCACTCGTCTCGGTGGACCAAGAGGGGGGTCGCGTGATGCGCATGCGCGCCCCGGCCCTGCCCGTTCCCGCAGCGGCCAAGTTGGCAAGCAAGGGCGAGGACGTCATTGAGCGCACCGCATACGCGCAGTCTCTGGAGCTGCGCGCGTTGGGCTTCAGCATGAACTTTGCGCCGGTGCTCGACGTGCATACCGAGCCTAAAAATCCGGTCATCGGAGATCGCGCATTTGGCACGAACCCCGAGCAAGTGATTGCACGCGCGGGCGCATGGGCGCGCGGCATGCGGCGCGCGGGGTTGCTCTCTTGCGGCAAGCATTTTCCTGGGCATGGCGACACCAAGGTCGATTCCCATCTCGTCCTGCCGCGCGTGGCGCACGACCAGAATCGATTGCACAGCACCGAGATGTTTCCGTTTCTCCAGCTTGCAAGCGAGGTCGACGCGCTGATGAGCGCACACGTGGTCTACGAGGTGCTGGATGCAGGTTTGCCCGCCACGCTCTCGCATGCAATATGCACCAAACTGCTCCGTGACAAGATCGGTTTTCAAGGCGTGCTGTTCTCCGACGACTTGGAGATGAAGGCGCTAAGCGGCAAACTAGAAGACAACGCCATCGCAGCCGTGAACGCAGGCTGCGACATGCTGCTCATCTGCAGCGACGAGGGATACGCTGAGGCCGCACACAAGGCGCTCGCACGCGAGATTGAGAAGAGCGAGGCCTTTCGCGCACGTGCCATGGATGCCGTGTGGCGCAGCTTGCGCATGCGTCGCCGCGCTCTGCCATCGCCCGATCGCACTCGGTTTTCTGCATTGGTTGCGGAACACGCAGACTTGGCGCTGAAGCTCGCATGACGCTGCTGCGCGCTGCACGCATCGTGACCTGCGACAAGCAAGGCACGGTGTAAGAGCCTGGCGCCGTCGCATGGAACGACGAGCATATTTGCTGTGTGTGGCCGATCAATGGCGCACCTGACGACCATGAGACCTCCGATTACGGCGGCGTGGTCACACCAGGCCTCATCGATGCGCACACGCACACTCCGTGGGCCGGCACGCGACACCACGAGTATGCAGCGCGAGTGCAAGGCGCAACCTCCCAAGAGCTGCAAGCGGCAGGCGGCGGTATCCTTGCGACACATCAAGCCGTGGCGCAAATCTCGTTTTCCGATCTTAATGCAGAATGCACTCATCGTCTGCGTGCCATGTTGTCGCAAGGCGAGACCACGGTCGAGTGCAAGAGCGGCTACGGTTTCAGTGCCTACCTTGAGGCGAAGCAACTCTTGGCATTGCACGCAGCCGCTGCGGCAACCGGCGTGCCTCATGGGGTGCCCACCTTCTTAGGGCTGCACGCTTTGCCGAAAGGTGCAGATCGCATGCACTATGTCGCGGATGCCATCGCGAACACATCGCCGCGCGCTTCGCCGATGCGTATGTGGACGAGCACGCCTTCACCCTCGCAGAAGCGCGCGCCTTCATCATCGCAGCAAAATCATTGGGTTTAGGCGTGCGTCTGCATATGGGCCAGTTTGGTGACATCGGCGGCGCAGAGCTCGCGGCCGAGCTTGGCGCGCTCAGTGTTAATCACCTGGAGCACCTGAGCGACTCGGGCATCGCGGCCATGAAGCGCGCCAACGTGGCAGCCGTGACTTTGCCCATCGCACGCTGGGTGTTGGGCCAGAAAGCATGCCCGCCCATCAAGAAGTTGAGGGCTTCAGGCGTGGCGATGGTGGTAGCCAGAGACGCAAGCCCCGGCACGGCATCCACCGAGAGCCTACCGCTCGCGATGGCCATGGCCATGCCAACGACGGCCTCACGCCCGACGAAATTTGGGCGGGAGTCACGCGCAACGCAGCGCGCGCGTTGGGCTAGCTCGACTCCATCGGGGCACTCGAGGCAGGAAAGCGTGCCGACGTTGTCGCGTGGAATTTATCTCACGAGCACGCACTGCTTCAGCCTCGGGGCACAAGCAAAGCGGAGCATGTTTGGGTCAACGGCAAACCCGCAAAGCAGGCAAAGCAGCAGGAATAGAGCGACGAGGCGCCGCATCCGATAGGGCGTCGGCGACCGCCGCGTACGCTTGGTACGCAAGGCCGACGAGAACCGACGCGGTGTGGATGCGTTGTCGCTTTACCTTGGATCGGAGCAGCAGCGGTACCCTAGCTGATAGAACGAAAACAACTCGAAGTGCGCCACGGTCGTCGGCCTACATCGCGTGCGCACCGGCCCCCAATAGCCGCCCTTCGAAGCGCTCTGGTACGGTTTGCCACTCTCGTTCACCACCCATTCGTCCACGCTTCCCGTCATATCGTGCACGCCATAGGGCGTCACGCACGAGGCATAAGCGCCTGATGGCGTGCGCTGATCGAGCCGCTTCATTTCGGCCGCGCGCGTGCCAGGATCCATCAGCGCCTTCTCATCGGCGATACGTCGCTCCTTGTCGATAGAGCACGCAGCGGGCTGACGCGTGTAGCCGTAAGGATAAGGCAAACGCTCGGGGCCTTCGCACGCAAGCGTCCACTCCGACGCCGTACACAAACGCTTTCCATGCGCCTTGCACGCATCCATTGCTTGGTACCAAGTCACCCCAACCACCGGGATTTCGCCGGCTTTGTTAGGAGCCTCATACTTGTCCACGCACACGCTTTTTTTACTGGTTTTTTGCAGACACTTTGTGTCGTAGCCAAACTCTACGCATCGCAATTGCTGGGTCTCAGTGGGCTCAGGCAGCCAACTCAAACAGACCTGCTCCACCATGGGACAATAGTCGCCGCGCACATACACCATGTCGGCTGGGCAATGTGCAGCATCCGCGGGAGCTTGAGCCGTGGTGGGCTCAGGGTCGCCAGGTTCAACATCTGCAAGCCATGGCGCGCGGCGGCTCTCGGCGCCCTCCGCGCTCGTAACCATCGTGGCCACGAGCGCCGCGAATGCCAGAGCGGAAGCAAACACAGTACGCACCCTTTGTGCCTACCGCGCGGTGCACCCCGGGGCCGAATTTGTTGCAACGCCAAATGCGAAAGCCTTGCATGCAGGCGAAGCAGTCCTTGCCCTTAGATGCAGCCCCGACTAGGTAGCGCCGACCTCTATGAGCACCGAACTCCTCCGCAACGTCGCCATTGTCGCGCACGTCGACCATGGCAAGACGACCCTTGTTGACCACATGCTCCGGCAGGCGGGCACGTTCCGCGAGAACGAAGCCGTCGTCGACCGCGTGATGGACTCCAACGATTTGGAGCGCGAGCGCGGTATCACCATCTTGGCGAAGAACACCTCGGTTCACTACCTCGCGGACGACGGCAAAACGTACAAGATGAACATCATCGATACTCCCGGCCACGCCGACTTCGGCGGCGAGGTGGAGCGCACGCTCATGATGGCAGATGCTGTCATTTTGCTGGTAGATGCGGCCGAAGGCCCACTCCCCCAGACACGTTTCGTTCTCAAGAAGGCACTCGACCTCGGCTTCCCCGTCATCTTGGTCATCAATAAGATCGACCGCGGCGATGCGCGCCCAGACGAAGTGCTCAACGACGCCTTCGACTTGTTCTGCGATCTCGATGCCACCGACGAGCAGACCGACTTCCCAGTGATCTATGCCATCGGCAAGCAAGGCATCGCCAAGACTTCACTCGAAGACCCTTCGACCACCTTGCGTCCGTTGTTCGAGCTTATCGTCAGCAAAGTCCCGGCTCCCAAGGCCGACAAAGACGGTCCTCTTCAGATCTTGGTCAACAACCTTGACCACGACGACTACACGGGCCGCTTGGCCATCGGTCGCGTCACCTCGGGCACCGTCAAAGCCAATCAGTCCGTCGGTGTCATTCGCGAAGAGACCACCGTCAAGGGATCCATCAAGGTGCTCTCCACTTACGAAGGATTGCGCCGTGCGCCGACGCAAGAAGTCTTTGCGGGCGACATTGTTGCCATCGCAGGCATCGAAGAGATATTTGTCGGCGATACCATCGTCGATCTCAACGCCGGCTGGGAGTCCCGCGGGCTCCCACGCATCACGGTCGAGCAACCCACCATCAAGATGCGCCTCGGTGTGAACACATCGCCCTTTGCCGGCAAATGCAAGGCGTCTAAGTTTCTCACCAGCCGCCAAATTCGTGAACGCCTCATGCGCGAGACGCGCCGCAACCTCGCCCTGCGCGTTGAGGATACTGACAGCCCAGACACGTTCTATGTGCTTGGACGTGGCGAATTGCAGCTCGCCATCTTGGTTGAGACCATGCGCCGCGAAGGCTACGAGGTTCAACTTGGCAATCCCGAGGTCGTGACCAAAGTGGTCGATGGCCAAACCTGCGAGCCCTACGAAGCCGTCGTCGTGGACGTTCCAGATACCTACATCGGCATCGTGACCGAGCGCTTGGGCGCGCGCAAAGGCCGCATGACCAAGATGAGCAACCCCGGCTTCGGCCGCGCTCGTTTGGAGTTCCGCATCCCTTCGCGTGGCCTTATCGGCTTCCGCGGCGAGTTCCTCACCGCCACACGCGGCACAGGCTTGCTGAACACCAACTTCGACGGCTGGGAACCCTGGGGCGGCTCCATGATCAAGCGCATCAACGGCGCGATAGTGTCTGACCGCATGGGTCAGTCCACGCCTTACGCCTTGCACCATTTGCAGGCGCGCGGCTTCTTCTTCCTCTCGCCTGGCGCGGAGGTTTACGAAGGCATGATCATCGGCGAGCACAACCGCCCAAGCGACAGTGATGTAAACGCCGTCCGCGAGAAAAAGCTCTCGAACGTACGCACCGCTGGCAAGGATGAAAACGTGCTTCTCGCCCCGCCAAGAATTCTCAATATCGAGACTGCCATGGAATGGATCGACGCCGACGAACTGGTCGAGGTCACGCCAGATGCCGTGCGTGTTCGCAAGCAAATCTTGCAAATCAGCCGTCGACCACGCCGCGTCGATGCCATCGACGACGCGCAATCCGTCGACGACTGAGCAGCAAAAAAGCGCTTAAGTCATCATCGCGCCCCCACTTCCTTTGATGGAAGCGGGGGCGCGATGCTTTGTCGCGACGCATTGAAATTTGCTGGGTCTGGTCCGGGGTTCTTGCCGAATGTGCAGAGAGACGGGTACCCTTAGCTCGTGCTCAAGGACCAAATTCTCTGCGGGAAATACAAGATTGTCCGCCGGCTAGGCCAAGGCGGCATGGGAACGGTGTACGAGGCGACGGACCTCGAGAAAAACATTCTTGTCGCTATCAAGCTCATCACCTCGGTGGAGATTCGCGACGAGGTCGTGACGCGATTTTGGCGAGAAGCCGAGGCCGCAAGCTCGATCAATTCGCCCCACATCGTGAAGGTTTGGGAGACCGGCACCGAGCAAGAAAACAACATGCCCTACATGGTCATGGAGCGCCTCGAAGGCGAAGACATCTCAGGCGCCCTTAAACGCACCAAGATGTTGCCGGTCGACGTCACCTTGCGTCTTGTGGCACAGGCCGCCATGGGTCTGGCGCGCGCGCACGAAACGGGCATTGTTCATCGCGACATCAAACCCGCCAACCTGTTCTTGGCCGTCACGGCACCAGGCGAATGCACGCTCAAAATACTCGATTTTGGCATTGCAAAAGTCACGCAAGACGCATCCCAAGAAGCCGACGAAGGCGCCCTGACGCGCACCGGCAGCATGCTCGGCTCTCCGCACTATATGTCCCCAGAGCAAGCTCAGGGCTTACGCACCGTCGATCACCGCACCGACATTTGGTCCTTGGGTGTCGTGCTCTACAAGATGCTCACAGGTCGCACGCCTCACTCAGGCGTAGACGCGTTGGGCCAAGTGATCTTGGCCATTTGTTCGAAGCCTGCGCGCCCGATCACCGAGCTTGCGCCGTGGATCTCACCGCAGCTCTCGTCGGTGATTCATCGCTGCCTTCAGATTGACCCCGCGCGACGCTTCCAAAGCATGCAGGAGCTCTACATGGCGCTGTCTCCCATGTTGGGACGCAGTCGCCTGGTGCACATAGACTCTGTCCGCCCCATGTCAGACGACGAGCGCGCGCCCGTCGCGGTCGCCATTCCCCCACCTCCCAGCACGATGCAGGCGCTTCCGCAGCCCAGCTCCGCACAGCCCACTGCGGCCGCCCTCCCCTCGTTTGGAGATGCACAGCAAGCCAAGCGCACATCCAACAAGCCCACGGTTCTAAAGCAATCATCCTCGCCCGTGGGTGCGCCTTCGGGCATGCGTCTCATGGTGGTGATCGGTGGAGTCGCACTAAGCATGTGCGCCACGCTGGGCGCGGTTTGGGCCGTGCGTCACCCACCTGAGCCGCGCGAGCCGCCGACGGTTCGACCTGTGGCAGCCGTCGCTCCGCATCTTACAACATCCGTGGACTCTGCACCAATGCCCGCATCCGCTTCCAGCGATGACGTGAGCGTCGCTCTGCATATCTTTCCAAGCGATGCGACGGCCGAACTCAACGGCGTCAGCACACCCGTTCAGAACGGTGTGATCTATGTCAAAGGCCTGCCCTTCAGCCATCATCGCATCATCCTGCACGCAGCAGGAAAAACCCTAGAGGCTGATGTGCTTCTTACGGCGAATGGCGCGGTGCCTCCGTCTCTCAGCGTCCGATAGCCATTGGCCAAAAGCGAATGTCCTCTATTTATACCCAACGCTTAGAGCTTGTCGCGGTCACACTTCCGATGGTCGAGGCGGCGCTCAACGACCAGCCCCAAGAGGTGTGCCGCTTGCTTGGCGCATCGCTCGCGAGCATGTGGCCCGGCCGAGAACTTATCGAGCGCGCGTTCTGCGCCTCCATCGACGCCATCCGCGAAAACCCTGAATCACGCTTGTGGGGCGATCGCATCGCGGTGAGCCGCGGGCCCGAACGAAAGGTTATCGGGAGCGTTATCTTCCACGGCAAGCCCATCCATGGAATGGTCGAGGTTGGATACGGTGTAGACCTCGCGTTTCAGGGCGCGGGCTATGCGACGGAGGCCACCTTGGGGTGCAGCAATTGGGCGCTCGCCCAACCCGACGTCCACCTGATTCGTGCGACCACGCCGCCTTGGCACACGGCCTCAATGCGCGTTTTGCTCAAGTGCGGATACTCGGAGGTTGGATTGATTGAGCACGAGTCCTTGGGTGAGGTTCTCGCTTTTGAGCGAAGCCAAGATTCGGTCGTGCCTCACTCAACACTGTAGCGATGTGGCGCCTTGTAGGGCTATGACACGCCCCCCAATGAGCAAGCACCTCAGTCACGCATTCGAAATCCGCTTGGTCGACTTAGACGCCGCTGGACGCGAACTCAAGTTCGACGTGACCCCGACATGGCTTAACACCGCACTCGAAGATCACGAGGCAAAAACCACAGGAACGGCGGGCGCGTTTGTACTTCGAGCATCGAAGAGCGGCGATGACGTCGTGGTTTCAGGCCACCTCGAAGTGCCACTCCGCATTCCGTGCGCACGTTGCCTTAAGGAATATGATTTCCTTGTGAGCAAGCACGTGAGCGCGCTTGCCGTGCCCAAGTCTTCTCTCGAGGAACACCTCGGAGAATACGAATTCACGGCCGAAGATGCGGATACCATTCCCTACGCCGGGGAGTTCTTGGTGCTCGACGAACTGGTTCATGACGAACTCGTGCTCGAGTCCCCTATGATTCCCTTGTGCTCCGAAGACTGTCCAGGTATACACCAGTCCCTTCCGAACGACGATGTCGCTCTGGATAAATCAAA
>JAYWGD010000578.1:0-3626 GCA_043778435.1 Myxococcales bacterium
CAAGGTGGCCTCTTCGCCACGCCGATTCTCAACTTCCCCGAGGTCGGCATTCTCGGCGTGCATCAGATGAAGCAGAAGCCGGTGGTCAAAGATGGCGCCATCGTGATTGGAGATGTGATGTTGCTTTCACTCTCGTTTGATCATCGCATTGTGGACGGTCATGTGGGGGCAGCCTTCGCATACGACGTCATTGGCTATCTCGAGAACCCCGACAAGTTGTTCCTCGAGTTGTGAGCGCGGCGACTTTCGCCCACACGTTGGCTTTCTCGGCGCGCAAGGCCTTGCTGGCTTGGTTTCGTGGCTACAAGCGCGACTTGCCTTGGCGGCGAACCTCCGATCCTTATGCCATTTGGCTGAGCGAGGTCATGCTGCAACAGACGCGCGTCGAGACGGTCGTTCCTTACTTCGAGCGTTTTTTGGCAGAGTTCCCGACAGTAGGGGACTTAGCCCGCGCGCCTAGAGAGCGTGTGCTCGCGGCGTGGGCAGGGCTCGGGTATTATCGGCGTGCACGAATGCTGCATGATGCATCTATGCAAATCGCACAGATGCCCGCCTTTCCGGGCACGGTGGATGAGTTGCTTCAGGTGCATGGCATTGGCCCCTACACGGCGGGCGCTGTTGCAAGCATCGCGTTTGGGGAGGTTGCTCCGTTGGTCGATGGGAACGTTCAGCGCGTGCTCTCTAGGCTTTGCAACTTGGACGGAGACATGCGCGGATCGGCGGGAACCAAGCAGGCCTGGACGGCCGCCAAGGAGCTTGTCGACGAGCAGTCTCCCGGAGATTGGAATCAGGCGTTGATGGAGCTAGGCGCGCGCATCTGCACGCCCACATCGCCAAGCTGCGGGATTTGCCCGGTGCGTGCAGAATGCAAAGCATTGGCGGCCGACGTTGTTGCACTACGCCCGGTGATGTCACCCAAAAAGCGGCCTAAAACCGAGGCTTTAGAGGCCTCTGTTTTGCAGGACGGATCGTTTCTGTGGCTAGGTCGGCGGAGAGAGTCGTTGCGCTTCGGCGGCTTGTGGGAGCCCCCGGTGGGCGCTGAGCGAGAGGGCGAGGGATGGCGACTGGCGGGCGAAGTGCGCCATGTGTTGACCCATCGTGTACTTGAGGTTCGCGTCTATCAGGGAGAGTCCACGGAGAGTGCTTGCTGGTCGTTTGATGCAGCGAGCGACTACGAAGAACTCCGTCTGGTTGCCGTGGCGTCTCTGGGGGCCGCCGAGATCGGCTTGAGCACTTTGGCAAAAAAGGTACTCGCGGTCGCTGGAATCGACGCCCGACGCGTACGCCCGCGCACTCGCGGGTTGAATGAGGTGCGTTCTCCCGACTAAGGTAGGGCGCATTGCCCATGCGTTTTGGTGTTCTTGCTCTCTCGATGATGTTCGCACTGCTCAATGTGGCCGAGCGTGCGCGCGCTGAGGAAACAGCAGTTGCAGAGTCGCCCGTGGCGCTCACCGTTGCGAGCAAGAATCCAACCTATAGCCTGACGCAATGTCTGATGCTTGTAGAGCGCAATCATCCCAATTTGGCCATGTCGCGCGCCCGTCTCGCGAGCGTGCACGCGCAACTGGATGAAGCGCGCTGGATCCCTTATTTTCAATGGTCCAGCACGTTGAGCGGCGGCGTCATGCCGTACGTGGGTGGCACCATCTTTTTTGGCGGCACGCCATTCCAAGACCTCAACGCCAACTTTACAAACGGCCTACAACCCTTCTTCCGTTACGACCTCTCTGGAGGCGTGCCGCTTTACACCTTCGGTAAGATCACAAGTGGCCTCAAGGCGGCAGAGGCACAAACGCGCGTTGGGGAGTGGGACGTAGAAAAGAGTCGCCTTCAAGTACGCACCGACCTACGGCGCGCGTACTACGGTTTGATGCTCACCCGCGATGCTCGCTACGTCGTGAACGATGTGCTGGAGCGGCTTGAGCGAAGCTTGCGCGAGGTGCGCGGACATGTCGCAAAAAACGATCCAGGCTACGACGACGTCGACCGATTGCGCCTCGAGAACTATCGAGATGAGATCCAGTTGCGGGTGGCAGACCTAGACAAGGGCGAGCGTATTGCCTCTGCGTCGCTGCGCTTTCTCACGGGTGTCCAAGAGGGTTTCGACATCCCCGACAAACCGTTAGAACGACCTTCTCGTCCCTTGGGTCCGTTGCTTCAATACCTCACCGCAGCGCGTCTTTACCGGCCTGACGTGAACCTGGCCCGCTCTGCAGTGGTGGCGCGTCGTGCCTTCGTGGACCTTCAGCGTGCACGCTTGTTTCCCGATCTTGCACTTGCGTTGAGCGCATCGTACTCGGTGTCCCCAAGCGCTGTGCAGCAGCCCATCGCGTGGGGCAACGACCCATTCAATCGATTTGGCTACGGGTTCGGATTCTTCATGCGTTGGTCCATGGACCTGTTGCCCGCCCAAGCGCGTGTTCGCCGCGCAGAGGCCGAACTTGCCGAGGCCACCGCGCAAGAGCGCTTGGCTTTGGGCGGCACCGCTGTCGAGGTAGAGAATCAGTACGGCGTTGCGCTTGAGTCTGCGAATCGCGAGGAGAATTGGGCGCGCGTCGAGCATCGCGCAAAGGGATGGATGTCGCTTGTTCAGGATGGAATCGACCTCGGCACGCGAGACGAAAAACAGATGGTCGAGCCACTTCGTAGCTACGTGAACGCGCGGGCGCAACGCATGAGCGCGCTGATGGACTTGCGCGTCAATCTCGCCGAACTTGGGCGCCTCACGGGTTGGGACGAAGTGGCCTCCGACGAATGAGCCGGCTCACTCTCGATGGCGTTGCAGCACATGATCATACGCTCACGCTGCATGCCATCCCAGCTCCCTATTCGCATCTGAATCCCGCTGGGATGTCGTGGCATAGCCCAGGGCAATTGGTGCGCGGCGTGCTGGTCAACGAGGTGGGCAGGTTGACGCGCGGATGGACACGCACACTTGGGCACGCCGGCGTGCATGTGGTTTCCAAGTCCAAAGCTCGCGCGGGCGAGGGCACATTTTTGGGCAGTGCGACCTATCGTGACGCAGCCGACTTTCGCGCGTTTTTGCTTCGCGATCAGATCGGGCTAGGAATGTTGTTTGATCATGTCCCTGGGCGACTCGAGGCGCCGGAGGAGATGCATCACAGCATCGAGTTGGGCGAGCGGACCGGGCGTTTGGCGAGTGTGACCTTCTTGCTGCGGGCCGAAGTGGCTCAGGCGTTACTGGATTATGCGGATGTATTTATGCGAGCCGGGATCCAAGAGCGTTATGGGCTGGAGGCGCGCCCGCTGAGTGGTGAAGGGGCAGGTTGCTCGGCGTTCTCGATGGCATTTCTCGAGCTTGCTGGCGTCCTGTCTCCGCGCTTTCGCGACGCATGGTCGTTCGAGGTTCGTGTGCCAGAACATGATGGCGCAAGTCCACTCATCGGCGGCAGCAAACGCCCCACGAACAGGGTCTCGCTAGGGCGCGTAGCACGGCTTCGGCGCCCTTGGGCTCGTCTGGATGAGCCTGGGATAGACCTGTTTGGTTGGGACCCAACCAGGATGGCCGAATGGATTCAGGCAAGGTGCTTGCAGGCTCTTCGCGACGGGTCGGAGTGCGTGACCACACGAGGTCAGGCCCATACGCTTGTGGTGGATGCGCGTGA
>JAYWGD010000579.1:0-3624 GCA_043778435.1 Myxococcales bacterium
CTTGCCCTCGGCCGTTTTGGATTTGATGACACCGTCGAGGCGACGCATCTCGCGCATCGAATTGGCTGTCGTGTCGAGCAACTTGGGCAGATTTCCGCCTACTTGTCGGCCGATGAGAATTGCGGAAAACGCCGAGTCCACAGCGGGGCTTTGAATGCGCGCCGCGATGTGCGCCAAAGCCTGATCGAGCGTGGAACCAATCTTCATTTCTTTGGTAGCAAGTTCGATCTCCTCGCGCATTGGGGAGCTGGTGATCTCGATGCACGACGTGAACGCAGCACCGATGCTTGGGGTGGTTTTGAGCGCATTGCCCAAGCTGGTCAGAAAGCCATCAAGCTGCTCTTCGAGTGCTTTTTTGCGTTTGGCACGAACATGGTTGAAGTACAGCAAAGGCCCGACAAGCACGATGATCGGAAGAATCCACGGCGGGACTGGAAAGTCGGGGACGGCTCCAAGAGCGCTCACGACGAAGAGTGCGATGAGCTGCCCAAGCATGATGTCGTTGGGATCGGAAAAGTTGAAGACTGCACGCATTCGCTTCTCGAGCGCCGCAGCATAACGTGACTTGGCTTTGGCAAAAACACCAACACCATCGGTCGCTGAAATCCATGCGATAAAGAACAGAGCGATGCCCATGGAGAGCGTGCCCAACAACTTGTACAAGTGATAGCCGTTCATAGATAACGCTCCCCTTTTTTGACGAGCCCCATCACGATAAAATCGTTGAGGTAAGAAGGCAGGTAGCCCGTGGCGCGAAACTCTCCTTGGACTTTTCCGTCGTTGCCGGTGCCTGTGCGGACGTAACGAAAGATGGGTCTCATTTCCACTTCGCCGCTGTCCTCGTTGATGCCCGTAAGCTCTGAGATGGCCATCACCTTGCGGGTACCGTCGGACAAGCGCGATTGCTGCACGATGAGGTGCACAGAGCCGGCGATTTGCTCTCGAATGGCGCGTATGGGCAGGTCGAGTCCAGACATTAACACCAGAGTCTCAAGGCGCGCAACGGCCTCTGCGGGCGAGTTGGCGTGGGTCGTGGTGAGTGAGCCGTCGTGGCCCGTGTTCATTGCCTGAAGCATGTCTAGTGCTTCGCCGCCGCGACACTCGCCGACCACAATACGATCGGGACGCATGCGGAGTGCATTCTTTACCAAGTCGCGGATTGAATACTCGCCCTTGCCTTCCAAATTGGGGGGGCGTGTTTCGAGTGAGACTACATGGGGCTGGCGTAGCTGCAGCTCGGCCGCATCCTCGATGGTCACCACGCGCTCATGCTCTGGGATCGCAGCGCTGAGCACATTGAGCAGCGTGGTTTTGCCGGAACCCGTGCCGCCAGAAATAACGATGTTGCGCTTGGCGATGACGCTACGCGTAAGAAAGCGTGCCATCTGCTCGTTGAGCGCGCCAAAGCCGACGAGCTTGTCCATCGTGAGTGGATTTCTGGAGAACTTACGGATGGTGATGCACGAGCCTCGGAGTGCAAGAGGCTTGATGATCGCATTGACGCGCGAGCCATCCTTGAGACGCGCATCAACGAGCGGTGAGCTCTCGTCGATACGGCGGCCCAGCGGTGTGACGATGCGCTCGATGACCGCACGACAGCGCTCGTCGTCGGTGAAACGGGCGTCGGACAAGATAAGCTTTCCGTTTTGCTCGACGTAGATGGTGTCGGGGTCGATGACCATGATTTCGGACACGCTCGGGTCTGCGAGAAAGCGCTCGAGCGGGCCCAAGCCCAATGCTTCGTCGGCCAGCTCACCGACCAAGCTGTCCTTGTCGATGGTGGCTGGGATGCGCGCTTCAATCTGCGCAAAGATGCGACGCAATGCGCCTAGCACCTTCGGGCGCATCGATGGGTCGTCGAGCTTTTTGGCATCGATGGTGGCCAAGTCTAAGTGCTCGAGCAACATACGGTGGATATCGCGGCGCAAGTCTACGTCGCGCTTGCGCGCTTCGAGCGAAGCCGTGGACGTGGCGGCCTTAGGCGTAGCGCCCTGCGCTGCAGGTGCGTGTTGCCGTGCCGCGGCCGGAGTCGCCGCCAACGACGGCGTTGCGCCTCTGCCAACACCGATACTCGGGTTTTGCATGCCACCCGGACTTGCGTTGGCCACGCGCCCAGGAATGTTGAGCGACGCCAACGGAATCGCTGCCGTACGCACATTGGGGTCGATGGACGCGCCTTGAGGGCGCATGGAGGGATTCCCGCTGCTTGCTGGGAACTGCTGCAGCGCAGCCCCCGACGCGAGCACCGAAAGCGTGTAGTCTCCAACCACAATCCGTGTGCCGTAGGGGACATCAAGCGCTTGATGTTTGAGCAGCGTATCTCCGGCGATGGTACCGTTGGTGCTCGTATCCTCCACGCGCAATCCTGAGGCCGACACGGTCACCACGGCGTGTTGACGGGACAAACGATCGCTGTCGAGCCGCACCGTGCATTTGGTGCTTCGACCGATGGTGATAGGCGTCGTCGCCTCCAGCGTCTCAGTGCGCTGAGAGCCGTCCTCACCGCGAATGACGACAATCACCTGCATGTATGGCTGAGCCTAACGTGCCGACGGCGGCACAGGGTTAAAGGTTTCGACCTTGTGGATGCCGCCCGAGTAGTCCTTGTACGTGTCGATGGATGCGCGAATCATTTCGGTCGCCGACTTGGAAGGTTGATCCAAGATTGAGGGAATGATGAAGATCGCGCCTTCGAGCTCTTCTTCTGAGCGCGTTTCGGTTCCGAACAGGAGCCCCAGGCCTGGAATTTGGCTGAGGAATGGGATGCCGCTGTTGTCTACACGCTTGGTCATTGTTTTTACGCCCGACAAGACCAATGCTTGCCCCAACTTGAGCGAGACCACGGTGTCGAGCGTGGTGGTGGTTCGCCCGGGAACGGTTCCGGCTTGAGGTGGGACGAGGTCTGCGACCTCTGCTTTGACTGAGACTTGCACCTCGCGCGTGAGAGACTCGTAACGCGGCTTGACCTCTAGCTTTGTTCCGTAACTTACGCCCGTCACGCTCACTGCCAAACCCACGCTCGTGAGAAAGTTGGTTTCACCGCCATTCGAGAAGGCCGACGTTTGACCGTTCTCCGTCACCAACGAGGTTTGCTTGAGCACTTTGGCCCAACCATTTCGCGCGCCAATGTCCAAGCGTGGCAATGCTTGATCGGTCACGGTGGCTTGAGCTCCGGTGAGCGTGTTCGACAACATCTCGTAGTCCAGCTTGAGCTTGCCTCCTAAGAGGGAGCTTGGCCATCCGATGCCCCAACCGAGGTTGGATGTCTTCGTGTATTGTACAAAGAAAAAATCAAGACGCACAAGCACGCGACTGTCCGAGACGGCGGGGCCACCCACGACCACGGCAAACTCTACTTGCCCCTTGTAGTCTGCAATCAATGCCTTAATGCGGTCTGCTGATTCCTTATTCGGCACGCTACCGTCAACGATGAGCTTATTTCCTGCTTCTACGATGCGAATGCCAGGCGTGTTGGCGAGCTTTTTCTCGAGCTCTTTCCGCAGTTCGGACATGTCGCGCTGGGTGACCACAATCTCGTACGCCATTTTTTTGCGACCCTTGGTGAGGGTGAGCGTTTGGCGGCCAGGAGCGAGGCCCTTGATCAAAAAGAATCGGCCATCTTTG
>JAYWGD010000580.1:0-3619 GCA_043778435.1 Myxococcales bacterium
CGAGCGTGTCGCGAAGAGACTCAAGCTCCGTCGACGCGTCGATGACCAGCGTGCCATCAGCGCACGTCTCCACCACGCGCTCCGCTTCCGTGTCGTACTCATCACGGATGTCACCGACAATTTGCTCGAGAATATCTTCGAGTGTGACAATGCCTGCCGTGCCTCCGAAGGCGTCGGTCACCACCGCAAGATGCTGCCTTTTTTGCCGCATTTCTTTCAGGACGGAGAGGGCGGATTGGGCCTCCACGACGAACAACGCAGGCTTGCGGGTGATGGTGTTGAGCTTGGTGGTGTCTAGGTCTTTGTCGAGCAACGCGAACAGATCTTTCACGTAGAGCAAGCCCACAATCTGGTCAGGCGAGCCTTGAAACACCGGGTACCGCGAATGCCCATCTTCACGCACGGTGTGAATGACATCGCGTAGCGCGGTTCCAAGCTCGAAGACCCGCACCTGCGTGCGGGGGACCATGACATCGCCCACAGTCATGTCTCGCAAGTCGAGCACGTTTTGGATCATGGCTGCGGGCTCGTCGTCCAAGGGATCTTGGTGCGGGGCGAGGCTGCGTCCGTGCTCTTCGTCATGAGGTGATGGCGCTGCTGCAGGCGCGCGCCTTGCGACAGACCATGATCGCGCCGCAAGAAAGAGCGCTGCTAGCGCCAAGAAAAAGCTTGGTAACGGTCCGATAAAGTCGCTCATATTGATGTGGACACAGGGTTGTCGCGCAGCACGCGCATCACATTTCCTCGAAGCAATTTTCCGACTTCGGTGGGCGAGAAGCCGTCGGCCAACAAGGCATCTGTGAGGTCTGGCAATCCTCGTGGATCGGACAGCTGTTGGGTAGGGACAATGAACCCGTCCCAGTCGCTTCCCAGCGCTACGGCGTCGAAGCCTACTGTATTGACGATGTGTCTCATGTGTTTCACGACGGGCTCAAGGCCATCGCCGCCCAAGTACTGCGGGCAAAATATAACGCCGATGCAGCCGCCCTTGTTGGCCACGGCACGCAGCTGATCATCGTCGATATTGCGCCAATGATCGAATGCGCCGAGCACGCCTGTGTGACTTACCACTGGGGGTTTGGTCGCACGTTCGCACGCCTCGATGAAGCCCTTTTTGTTGATGTGAGCCAGGTCGACGATGACACGTTGCTCCTCGCATTTCTCGATAAGAGAATGACCAAAACGGGTGAGACCCGCGTCGTCGTTGCGGCCTTTGCCAAATGCCGGATAGCCCGCTTGGTTTGAATTGAAGTGCAAAATACCAAGATAGCGCACACCTCGCGCGGCGAAACGCTCGAGCTCTTCGAGACGGCCCTCGAGTGCGTGTGCGCCTTCAATGCCTAGCAGCGCGGCCACGGTTCCGGCCTTGTTGCACGCCTCCACCTCTTCGGCAGAACGCACAATGCAAAGCTTGCCCACGTTCTTTTGGGCTGCCCGCTCGAGCTCATCGATCTGTTCGTGCACGTCTGCGGCAAGCCCCGGAGATTTGCCCATCCACCAAGGAAAGCTCACCAAACCGAAAAACTGCGCGCCCATCCCGCCCTCTTGCATGCGAGGTACATCAACATGGCCTCCAAGCGCCGCGCGGGGAAGGGGCGGCTCATGGCGCTTCTGCAAATCGTAGTTGAGCCATCGCGCCCAAAGAAGGGAGTCTGCATGCAGATCGATGGCTGGGAACTCGGCGTGCAGCGCGCGCGCCTCCTGTGAACCTCGCATCGAAGGAGCGTACACGGTTTTTCGCATGTGCGTAGTGGCGATCCTCAATGCTAGAAAGGTGGCGAATGCAGCTGTCAGATGCGCGAGTACTCGTGGTGGGCATGGGAGGCTTGGGATGTCCCGCGTCGCTTGCGTTGGTTCGCGCAGGTGTTGGTCGTTTGCGAATCGCGGACGACGATGTGGTGGAGCTACACAACCTGCATCGGCAAATCTTGTTTGAGGATGCCGATGTGGGACAACGCAAAGTCGAGGTCGCACGCCGAGCGCTGTCGCGGCTCGGCGACGCGGAGATAGAGCCGGTGTTCGCCAGGTTTTTGCCCGAGAATGCGATCGAATTGCTGCGCAACATCGATTTGGTCGTGGAGGGTTGCGACAACGTACCCACCAAGTTTTTGGTGAGTGATGCATGCTTTTTGAGCAAGGTGGCCGTGATTCACGCGGCGGCCGTGGCCTGGCACGGTACGGCCCTCGCGGTGGGGCCGGCGGGTGGGCCGTGTTACCGCTGCGTGTTCGAGGATATCCCCGAGGGCGGCGCCCCCAACTGCGCCGAGGTGGGTGCCATGGGTCCGGCGGTAGGCCGTGTTGCGGCGCTGCAGGTCGACTTGGCGTTTCGCGCGATCGCGGGGCTGTCGCCGTGGGGGCAGATGCGCCGCAGTGATGGTCTTACGGGGAGGTGGCGAGACACGATGCTGCAGGCACGTGCAGAATGCATACTATGTGGCCACTCGCCCTCGATACGCAGCATCACGCGTGCGCAATACACGCAAGAGACCGCATGAATCCGCGGACCACACGGCAGGGCAGGCTCGCCGAAGTAGGAGCTTCGGGCAACGCCAAACTCGAAGCCTCATGCGTGCATCTTGCATGCAAAGGAACAGCGCGCGCGTACGAGCGATCGTATCTGGCGGGCGCAGGAGTCTGGCAAATCGTGGAGACAATACCGCCCAACAATCCGCTCACAAAGAGACCGCCGCCTCCAGACTTGTGTCCGGAAGCGGCGGCATTGTGGGAGGGCTCGGAAGCCGCGCTCTGCACCATCTTGCAGGTGCTAGAGAGTTCTTAAAGCACTTTACCCTTCGACGACGTCGAGCTCATCCAGAGTCTCGACCTCTTCAAGCTCAAGCAGTTCCACTTCATCCACAAGCGAGTCGTCTGCGGTTGAAAGCAACGCCACGGGGGCCAAGGATGCCGTTTTGAGGGGCACTGCGACCTCTGATGGATCCGGTGTGAGCAACGGTGGACCAAGCAACGCGATGCTCGACGATGGGTCGTCAGGCAACACATCGGTGGAGGTCAGCATCTCATACGGTGGCGCCGGTGGCGTCACGCGTAGTGCATCCAGGTTGGGAGGCGCTGGCTTGGAACGAAGAGAGGCTGGAGGTGCAACGCTTGGATTGCCCACCACGGTGTTTCGCGCAAGCTCAAGCCCAGCTTGGGCTTCGCCATCGCCAGGCGCAAGCCGTAGCAGACGGCGCCATGCATCGGCGGCTTCACGCGGGTCTTTGAGGTCGTTGCTCCATAAGCGTGCCACGCTGCGGGCAAACTCTCGCCTTGTGGCCGGATCGCGCTCTCGGAGGAGGCGATCCTCGTAGGCCGAGACAAGTCCACGAAAGTCATTCGCATCGCGCAACGCTTCGGTAAGTGAAGCCCAAAGTGCGGCATCGCCCGGCGCCAGATCGTACGCCGCGCGCAGATCCTCCGCTGCACCTAGAATGTCGAGCAAGCCGTCTCGCTTTACGCGAGCGCGCTCCAAAAGAAGTGCGCGCGACAGCGTTGCATCGAACACGCCGCCCAAAGCGAAATCCAAAACTCGGACCGCAGACGTGTGATCTTCAGTCTTGGTTTCGACGGTGCGCAACGTCTGCAAGTTGTGTTCCGTTGGGCTGGCAGACAGCGATTCACC
>JAYWGD010000581.1:0-3614 GCA_043778435.1 Myxococcales bacterium
TGCTGGGCACGACGACTGTTCTTTGCGAGGTTTAAGGCAATGCGGTACACCCAACTCGAAAGCTTGCAGTCTTCACGGAAATTGCCCACGCGCTTGTAGACCTGCACAAAGGTCTCCTGCGCGATCTCCTCCGCCACTGCGTGGCTGCCAACCAAGCGCACCACAAAACGAACAACCGGCGCCTCCATCGCTCTTACAAGCACGACGAAGGCCCGGTCGCTGCCTGCTCGAAGCGCAGGCAGAAGGTCATCTAGCTCACTTGACAAAAAGCTGGGCAGCGGCCATGCCCTGCCCCTTGGCCATCGTCACGACGTACTTTGCCGTGAGCGGCAACAAGCTTGCAGTGCTCACGCATTTGCTGCCTGCGGAG
This sequence comes from Myxococcales bacterium, assembly GCA_043778435.1. GTDB lineage: Bacteria > Myxococcota_A > Polyangia > Polyangiales > Polyangiaceae > JAAFHJ01. The sequence goes on from JAYWGD010000581.1 coordinate 371, forward strand.
GTTCCGCCCAGCACCACATCCGAGCCCGTGGCAGAAGGCTTGCCCTTGGCGCTGTTTGCACCGAACTGCAGGCCGGGCAGCAACGTGGTGATCACGATCTGCGCATCCAACACCGAGCCTGGGCCAAGGCTTGCCCCCACCACGCTATAGCACTTGCCGGGCTGCAGATTGAAGCTGCCTTCCAACGTCTGTCCAGCCTGGAAATTTCCTGCCAATGGCTGCCCCTCGGCGATGGAGTTGGGTGCATTCTTTTTGGCAAGCGTCGCGAGCACTTGGGTAGCTGCACTCGCCAAGTTGGCATCCACCGACTGAGCGCTTCCACTGGCAGGAGTTGCTGCAGGCGCTGCGGTCTGCGGAGCGGGCATGGGGCCTGGCTGAGGCGCTTGCTGTGGTGGCTGCTGCCACTGGCCCTGAGCCTGCTGCTGAGGTTGTTGCTGCTGCTGTTGTGGCTGTTGCCACTGACCTTGTTGCTGCGGCTGTTGCTGTTGCCACTGACCTTGTTGCTGCGGCTGTTGCTGTGGCTGTTGCCACTGGCCTTGCTGCTGCTGGACGGGCGCTTGCGCGGGCGGAGCCGCATCTTCCCTGTTGCCACATGCCGAGAGGACGGCCGTGGCCGAAACGAAACCGAGAAAGACTGTACGATTCACGAGTGTGCTCCTTGGAAACAATGTTCACGAGTCGGAAATACTGGGGAGCTCTATTGTACGCTGTCAGTAGGCCCTCGCGCCAAGCTCAATTTGCCGGACCTGGGCGCGAATTGGCGTGTAGGCTCGAGGCCCATGCCCAAGCAGCGCGCGCGCATCGCTCCCTCCATTTTGTCGGCTGATTTTTCTCGTATGGCGGAGGAGCTCGCCTCCCTCGAAGCCGCGGGCGCCGATGTCATTCACGTCGATGTCATGGACGGCCGATTTGTTCCCAACCTCACATTTGGTCCGCCGCTCATCAAGTCGTTCCGCGGCCACAGCAAGTTGCACTTCGATGTGCACCTGATGATGGTGGAGCCCGAGAAACATCTTCGCGCGTTTGCCGACGCTGGGGCTGACACCATCACCGTGCATGCCGAGGCTTGCACCCATCTTCCGCGTACGCTTGCCGAGATCCGAGCCTTGGGCAAACGCGCTGGCGTATCCCTCAACCCAGGCAGCTCCGAGGAGCTGATTCGATACGCGCTCCCTCTCGCCGACCTGGTGCTGGTGATGAGCGTTAATCCTGGTTTTGGTGGGCAATCCTTTATGCCAGAGGTGCTGCCCAAAGTGCATGCACTACGCACATGGATCGATGCCACCGGCCTAGATGTAGACTTGGAGATCGATGGCGGCATGGGCACAACGACGATTCGCGATGCTTGGGACGCAGGCGCCGACTTGTTCGTCGCCGGCAATGCCGTGTTCAAGGATGGTCAGTCGCACTATGCAGATCGCATTCAAGAATTGCGTGCTCTATGCATATAATGCCCCATCGAAAGATCAGACCACACATGCGCATTGCCCTCTCGCTCGTATCCGCTCTTGTCGCATTGTCCGCCTGCAGTGCCAAAACTCCAACCGTGACCGCACCCGCGGTCCGCACGGCGGCTCTCGCTTCTGCATCCATGTCTTCGCCCACCGATGCGGAGCTGGCGACGCCCGCGCGCGGACAGGATTTTCTGGCGCCCTTCCTCCGAACGGCAACGGAGACGCGCGGTCTTGCGCCGTTGTTTCCGGTGCTCGGCGAACGCGTCGATCGCGCGGGCATGCTTGCGGTCGTGCGCGCGCATGTCGATGCCGAAGTGCCGGCCGAAGACATCGCACGCGAAGAGATCGAGCTCGCGCTTTATGGGCTCATACCGCCCGACTACAACTACAAGGAGGGGTTCTTTAAGCTGCTCGAGAGCGAGCTTGCTGGCGTGTACATCCCCACCGACAAAAAGCTGTATTACTCATCCGATTTGGGTGGCGGCGAGAGCGAAACCATCGTGCACGAGCTCACCCATGCGCTCCAGGACCAGCATTTTCACTTGGGCGATCGCATGGAGTCGCTCCAGCACAACGACGACGCGGGCTTTGCCATGCAAGTGTTGGCTGAGGGAGATGCCACCTTTACGGGCATCCGCACCGAGATCACCAAACGCATGGGCTCAAGTGCACCGGCGATCCCAGTGCCACAATTGCGTGCGATGATGGATCAAGGCGTGGCATCGAGCATGGCCAAAATCGACGCGCCACCCGCCATGAAGCGCATGCTCGCAGCCCCCTACATTGAGGGCGTGAGCTTTGTAGGCGCATTGTTTGAAGAGGGAGGCTGGGCGCGCGTGAATGAAGCGTGGGGCAGGCCCCCTACAAGCAGCCATCAAGCGTTGGATGTGCATCGATGGGCCGCCCAAGCCGCCTATCTTACTCTGTCGCCTGCCCGCGCCCCAGCGGGGTTTTCAGTCGCTCATGCTGGCGCCTCTGGTGAATATGGCGTGCGCGCTCTCTGGGAACAGTGGGCGCCCAAAGAGGCGGCCGCGCTCGCCAAGCTTGCCCGCGGCGACATCGATGCACTCTACACAAATAGCCAGAGCGCTCACGCCGTCATGAGCGTCGTCGATACATCCTCCGACGTGGTGAATCCAAAGCGGTCTCAGAAGTACGAAATCAGCGCCAACCACCAAACCCTTTTGGCCGCGCTTTTCAAGCAAAAAGGCTGGTCCAACGACGGCCTGTTTCACTGCCTACAGCGCCCCAGTGTAGGCCCTTTTGCCATCACCGTTGCGGCAAACCATGTACGCATCAGCGCAGGCCCCGCGACGAAGGCCCAAACGGGTTGGAGCAGCACCACAACCTGCAACGACGTCAAGAAGTGGCACGCTGCTGCCGCAAACTAAGCGCGTTATCCTAGTCAATCCAACCAGCCGCGAAGCAGCACTGGAATCATCCGACGCACCACCGCGCCGTACGGCGGACGCAAGAGCCCAGTCGCGTTGAGCGCGCTCTGATGGAACACCGGCACCATCTTGGTGAAGGTCAAAAAACCTTCCTTGCCATGATACGCGCCCATGCCGCTGGGACCCACGCCGCCAAACGGCAAGTCGTCCTGTGCAATATGCAACATGGTGTCGTTCACGGTCACGCCTCCGGCCACACAGGAGCTGAGCACGTGTTCGATGCGCTCTGCACTCTTCTCGAACAGATACAACGCCAACGGCTGCGGTCGAGCATTCACATAAGAAATCGCCTCATTAAGCGTGTCGTAAGCGACAACAGGCAACAGGGGACCAAAGATC
>JAYWGD010000582.1:0-3606 GCA_043778435.1 Myxococcales bacterium
GTGGTGCTTTTTGCCCCCTCGGCCGCAGCGGTGGTGCCAAGTGAGGGTGCCGCCGCATTTTTAGAATCTGTAGACCTGCCGCGTGCCGAGCCGGCCATCGGCGCAGAAACAAATGAGGTCTGGCCAGGTGCACGCGCCTGCTCAACGGCGGCGGTCCCCGGCGTGTTGGGACCCGAACATGCGGGCGCGAAAGCGAGCGCCGTGCTCCCGAGCAAAAGAGGAAGTGCACGATGTTTGCCTACCCAAGAAATTCGTCGGCTTGTGTTCATGAAAAGCTCCTGTGGGATACACCAATGGGACGGTCGAGATCGGGCGGCACAAAAATGGTGCACGCTCACTGAGCGTTGGGTCTGCAATTTGGATGCCAACACGAATTTCCACGGCTGTCTGCAACATGTTGCTTCCGGGCATGGAGTGCACCACGACAGCTCTGTCGCGGCGTGGCACAAGTGGCACAGAACATTGAGGATGTAGGTCTATGTGAGCACGCCGTGCCCTTCACACTGTGCTAGATGTTGAGCAGTGAGCCATTTGCCGATGTTGGTCGTGGGTGCGGGACCGGTGGGTCTTGCGATCGCGCGCGCCCTGGGTCAGACGGCAACGCCCTATGTGCTTATTGATGAAGCCGCCGATGTAGGCGGCAATTGGCTACACGGCACCCCCAGCCATGCCCGCATTGTTTCGTCGCGTCGCAGCACCGCGTACAGCGACTTTGAGATGGCGCCCCACCACGGCGACTTTCCCGATCGCGATGCGATGCTCCGCTATCTGCAAGAGTTTGCGCGTGTGCACGGCGTGGGCGCATCGGTACAAACCGACGTCAAGCTGTTGGCCCTGCAATCGCAAATTTCGACAGATCGCGAAACAGTGTACAGTGCACGCACAAGCGCCGGAACCATCCAGGCCAGAGGAGTCTACCTGTGCACCGGACACCATTGGGCGCGGCGCTATCCCCGCTGGGCAAGCCAATACACAGGGGCCACGCTTCATTCTAAAAATTACAAAGAGCGCGCACAATTGAGCGGCTTTGCGCGCGTGCTGGTTGTGGGCTCAGGCAATTCCGGCGCGGACATCGCATGCGACGCTGTCAAAGAAGGCGCGCACGTGGACTTGTGTGTGCGGCGCGGACAATGGCTTCTCCCCAAAACCATTGCGGGAACGCCCACTGTCGAGCGCATGAACAGCATGCTCCCCGAAGCCGTTCAAAAGCGTGCACTGCGCATCAAAATGAAGCAACTGCACGGCGCTTATGCCTACTTGGGCGGGAAGCCCGATCACGATCTCTTCGACAAGCACGTGACCCTCAGCGATGAACTCGCCCCATTTTTGCACGATGGGCGTGTTCGTGTACGCGGCGATGTATTGCATGCAGACGGAACGCATCTCTATTTTGTTGATGGCACCAGCAACACCTACGATCTTGTGGTCTATGCCACGGGATATGATCTTCGCTTTCCTTTTCTGGCCAAAGGCACTGTGCCTACTCAGGGAGCACACGCGCAGCTCTATGCGGGCGCCATGACACGCACGCACAAGCAACTCTACATCGTGGGCGCATCGCAGCCGCGTTATGGTTTTGGCCCACTCATCGCACCTGCTGCCACCCTGCTAGCGCGGTATGCACTTTGGCAAACACAACTCCACAGGCCCTTGGGCGCGCTCTGCGCGCATCTTGGTCTCAAGCCTGCAAAAACACCTTTCTCTAACCCACGCACCGCACTGCGCGACATTCAACTCGCGCGCAAGATGCTACCGCTGCTCAAGGCTGCCGACGCCTGGCTTTTACGCATGCAGGGCCCCCATCTCCCCGCACCACTCCTCCCCCCAGAACACGCCTCATGACCACTCCAGCTCACACACGATTACGTGCGCTTTACAATCAAAATCCGGTTCTACTTGCGCCACTAGAAGACGTGAGCGACGCCGTGTTTCGACGTCTCTGCCGCGCGCATGGCGCGACCATCACCGTCACCGAATTTGTGAACGTTGAAGGTCTGCTACGCGGCTGCAGAAATGCTCGGCGCAAGATCGGCTTGGCCGCGGATGACACGCTGACGGGCATTCAGATTTACGGAGCCGATCCCGATCGCCTTGCCGAAGCGGCAACGCTTGCAGCAGCCGCGGAGCCCTTGTTCTTGGACATCAACTGCGGCTGTTGGGTGCCCAAAATCGCAGGGCGTGGTGCGGGCGCGGGCTGGCTCAAAGATCCGTTGGCCATGGTTGCCATGGCCAAGATGGTCGTCGAGCGCACGCCTCACTTGCCCGTCACGGTGAAGACCCGCATCGGCCTTGGCCCCGAATCCGACATGCCCATTGTCGATCTGGCACGACGCCTGGAAGACGTCGGGGTAGCGGCGCTCACGGTGCACTGTCGCACAGCGCAAATGGGTCACAGTGGCAAAGCCGATTGGACGTGGGCCCGGAAGGCACGCGCGGCGGTAAGCATGCCCGTATTGGTCAACGGCGACGTCAGGACGGGCGATGACGCCAAAGTGGCCATCGAGAGCACAGGCTGCGAAGGCGTCATGGTGGGCCGTCGTGCCATCGAGCACCCTTGGATCTTCCGCGAATGTCGCGCGATGCTCGACGACGGTATCACGCTCGCTGGCCCCACGCCCGACGAGCGCTTTGACTTGTGCAGCACGCACCTGCGCGCCAACACGGAGGCGCGCGGAGAACCGTATGGCGTGAAGGTCACGCGCCGACATCTGGCCGGCTACCTGAGCGGCTTGCACGGCGCCGCAGCACTACGGCAGCAACTGAACCTTTGCGACTCACTCGCGGGGTGTTTGGAGATCTTGGACAACGCGCGCCACAAACTGGCCGAGATGAGCGCGGCATGACCTTCGAGCGCAGCAGCACGCCGCGGTATTGGATCTCGCCTCAGGCATGACTGTGGCGCCATCGCAACGAGCAAGCGCCAACGCTGAAGCCAGTGAATTTTCTCGTGCGGTGGCCCATCGCTCGGCGGAGATGTTAGATCTCACCATCAACAATCCGCGTGCGGTGGGCCTCGGGCCCTCTGCGGATGAGGTGCGATCCGTGCTTGCCCGCATCGATGGTGCCCCGTGCGACGCAGCCCCGATGGGCATGCAGAGTGCACGCATTGCCGTCGCCAAGCATCTCGGTCTTTGTCGCGCCGATGCCGAACGCATCATGCTCACTGCAAGCACCAGCGAGGCTTATGCTTTCTTGTTCAAGTTACTTGCCGATCCTGGCGACGAGATCTTGGTCCCCTCACCCAGCTATCCTCTGTTCGACTACCTCGCACGCTACGAAGGGCTGCGTGCCGTGCCCTATCCACTGGTGTACGATGGCTTGTGGCATGTAGACGTCGCTGCGCTTAAAGCACGTGTTTCGTCACTCACGCGCGCCGTGGTGGTGGTGTCGCCCAACAATCCGACGGGTTCGCTTCTCTCGGTCCACGATCTACACGAGATCGATGCGTTGAACTTGCCCGTGCTCGCGGATGAGGTATTTGCAGAGTACATTCTATCCCCCCGTGACCAAGCATGCACCGATGTGCTTCAGCACCCGACTTGCAGCCCATGGTTCGTGATGGGAGGCGTGTCCAAGTCGCTAGGGTTGCCAGAATGGAAACTCGGG
>JAYWGD010000583.1:0-3601 GCA_043778435.1 Myxococcales bacterium
GCGATGGCATGGCACGTAGAGGCCGTGGGTCATCCTCCCAAGGAGCGCGGAACCAGCGATCCGAAAACCATGGCACTCGCCGCCAAGCTCTACAAAGAAGTGGTCGAGACGTGGACGCCCGAACAGTTCAAAACGTTTGAGTTCCCGCGTCTCGCCAAAGAGGCGTGGCCAAGCATTTACCGCATCAAATACAATATGGCGGATCTGCTGTGGGTGCAGCAAGACTGGGAGAAGTGTGGCCCAGCATTCGACGTGATCGTGGCCGAAGACCCCAACAGTGCAGACGCATCCGATGCCGCCCTTGCAGCCGTGCTTTGTTACCAGAACCAGTTCAAGAAGGTTTACTCACGCGAGGCGTTGCGCCGCGAGGCCTCGACGCTGCGTGGCAACGCCAAAGAGACCACCGCGGATGAAGCCAAGAAGCTCGAGCCGAAGGATTACACCGATTCGCAAAAGGGCATGATCACGGCGATGTCGCGCTACGTGTGTGCCATCAAGCCCGCCGATGCCGATGGCATCAAGCAGATGGCGGAGATCAAGTTCGAGCGCGCGCGCATGTATTACGGCGCGCAGCATTGGCAAGAAGCGGCGCTCGCGTTTCGCGACATCGCGACCAACTACAGCACCGACGAATACGGCCTGATGGCGGCTCAGTATGAGCTCGAGGCACTCAACATCTTGGCGCTGAAGGTAAACCCCGCGCGCTCGTCGTGCATCGCTGAGATGCAGGCCGATGTGCCCAAATATGTCGACAGCTATTGCAGCGCAAAGAGCGGCGCGCAAAAAGACAGCGAGACCTGCACCAACCTCTCTAAAGTCAAAGTCGACTTGGAGCGTATGAAGTGCCAGGCCACCGTGAAGGAAGCCGGCTCTGCGCCTCCAGCCAAAGCCGTTGAGCTCTATACCCAAGGTGGCGCTTGCTACATGGCGCTGTTCACGCCCTATTGCGCGGAACCTGTGGCCAACAAGAAGGCGCCTTTGGCGGAGAAGTGCGACGAGATCGCTTACAACGGCGCCAAGGCCTATCAGGCAGGCCGTTTGCTTGCCAAATCGATCCAGGCTCGCCGTGCGCTCATCGAGTTCGACAACGCCACCAAGGGCAAGAGCTCGGGCTCGCCGCTCGCGCGCAAAGCTGTGTTCGAGATCGGCGGCAACTACCAAGCGATGGCCGTTTACGACCAAGCTGCCGATTGGTACGAGCGCTTCGCAGCGACTGACCCAGGGGATGACAAAGCTTCCAACGCTTTGTCCGACGCGGTTGTGCTTCGCTTGGGCCTAGGTCAGGAGACCGAAGCGCTGAAGGACTACGACACGTTTCGCCGCCTTTACGGCGCGAAGAAGAAGACGCAAACGGCGCAGATCGCGCTCGCTCTAGGCGCCAACTACGCGGACAAGAAGGACTTCGACAAGGCCAAGAAGCAGCTTTCTGGGAGCATGGGCGTGATCGATGCCGCAGCGCCGGATGTGGCGTTGCAAGCGCACGCCACCTTGGGTCGCGTGCTCCGCGAGACCAAGGGCGGCGACCGCCAAGCCGTCGGCGAATACGCCAAGGTGCTCAAAATCTGGGCGGATGGCGACAGCGCCACCAAGAAGATCAAAGAGGCATACCCAGACGAAGACCCTGCCACGAACAATCGCCGGTTGGGCCGCGCGCTCAACGCGGTGGGCGAGGCCATGTTTTTCGATGCAGAGATGAAGAAGGCCGCGTTGGTCGACTCGCTCAAGTTCCCGGTGTACTACGGCAACGGTTCGCGCGAATCGGTGTCCAAGCACATCGCAGACAAGGTCGGCCCTTGGGCAAAGAAGAAGTCCGAAGCCATTAAGGCTGTGGCGCCTTCGTACGAGAAGGTCTTGGCGCTCAAGCCTGATGCACCACCCAAGTGGGTCATCGCAGCAGGCTCACGCGTGGGCCTTATGTGGGGCCAGTACGTGGACGAGTTCCGCGCCGCTCCCATCCCCGAGGGAATGAAGAAGGACCGCGAACTTCGCAACGCCTACTACGGTGCGTTGGACGACGTGAGCGCGCCCTACAAGGACAAGCTGGCAAAGCCTGCGCTTAAGACCTGCTTGGATTACTCAGTGAAATACCAGTACTTCGACGACTACTCACGCAGCTGTGAAGTGTGGCTCTCGAAGAACTACAAGGCTGAGTACCACGTGGTCGACGAGCTTCGCGGCACCGCGAATCTTGCAAACAGCGCGCTCGGCGAACAGAACCCACCCGTTATGATCGGCGGCGCGTTTTACCACGCAAGCAACGGCCCGGCCGATGCGCCCAAAGCAGAAGAAGCCAAGAAAGCTGAGCCAGCGAAGAAGGCTGAGCCCAAGAAGAAGACGGGCCACTGAGGAGAATGACCATGAACTCGAAACACCTTCTTCTCACGGGCTTTGCGGCCCTCGTTCTCGGTGCATGCGGCGGCGGTGGGGCGAAGCCTGCGGAATCGATCGCGACGGCGGCTCCTGCAGAGCAGGTCCGTTCTACAACGGGCGTGGTGGTCGACACCGCCACGCGCGATCAATACCGCGAAGCCCTCGAAGCGTTTGACGCGCACGACAAAGCAGCCGACTGGAATGACGCGGCTTGCAATGATGTTGCATCCAAGTTCGTGGATTCGTCCGATGGCGGCAAGCTTGCAGAGAGCACGTTCAACGCAGGCCTCGCGCAGCAACGTTGTGGCAACGAGGTCAAGGCGAAGGAATACTTCGACAAGGCTTTGATCGCCGACCCAAACTTGCATCATGCACGCGTTCAGTCTGCACTGTACAAATACAAGTCGGACAACAACATCAACTCGGCCATTGATGCGCTTCAAAAAGCAGTGCTTGATGCCAAGTTCCAAAACGTTCCAGCGCTTGTGTATTTGGCCATGTTGCAGATGCGTCGCGATGAGCCAAGCTCGAGCGAGCCAGCGTACAACGGTGCCAAGCAATGCAACACCGATATGGAGTGCGCACGTAAGAACCTCACCCGCGCGCTCGCCATCGACGACGCCTACATGCCCGCGTCCAACCAGCTTGGACTTTATTATTTGCAGAGCGCACGCAAGGCGGCGGGCTACGGCAAGGCAGGCGTGGCGGCGGGGGCCAAGCGCGCCAACGTTCAGCAGCTAGAGCTCGCGGCGCTCGTTTGTGCGCAAGCCATCCGCAAGAACCCAAGCTACGCGCCGATTCACAACACGGCCGGACTGGTGATGATGGAGCTCGGCCAAATGAACGGCGCGGTGCAAGAGTTTGGCGCAGCTTCCCGGCTCGACCCGAAGCTCTACGAGGCGCAGATGAACCTGGCGGCTGTCAACTTGGGCTTCCGTGGCTTTGACCAGGCCGAGGCCGCTTACAAGCGCGTGGTGGCCATGCGCCCGGACGACTTCGATGCGCGTTTAGGGTTGGCTCTTGCCCTTCGCGGACAGATCACGGATGTAAACTACGACGCTCAAGTGGCCGCGGTGCAAAAGGAGCTCGACGAAGCCAAAAAGCTTGGTCCAACCCGCCCCGAGCCGCTCTACAACGAGGGCATCTTGGTGCAGGAGTTCAAGTCCAAGGGCTTGGATCAGGCCAAGCAGATTGCGGTGCTCGAGCAAGCCAAGGGCATCTACCAGCAGTT
>JAYWGD010000584.1:0-3598 GCA_043778435.1 Myxococcales bacterium
TGTGTCCCGTGCCGCCGGCGATAGACAACCCGTCCAAGAGATTCCCGCTAATGATGTTGCGGCCGGCCACCGTGCCGTCGCCAATTTGCAAACCTGACACCGTCGTACCGTTGCCGCCGTTGTCCGTCGCAAGGCCGCTTGCCGTGTTGGGCAGGGCCACGGTGCCGGCGGCGTTCGTCCCAATCTTGTTGCCGACGAGCACATGACCGGACGTGTTTTGATTCAGGTACGTGGAAAAATAAACCCCGAAAAAATTGTTCGCGGAAATGACGTTGTTGCGCAAAGTGACGTTGTTTGTGCCCCGGTCAGACTCAAACCCCGCACCGTAGTTGACGTTGGCTGTGTTGTTGCCTCGCGGCAACGTACCGGTGATGTCGGTACCAATGTAGTTGTTCTCCACAACGGCGCCTGTTGCACCTGGGTTGTAAACGCCAACACCACGAAGGCCGTTCGACGAAATGATGTTGCGATCTGCCACTGAGGGGCCACCGACCAAGGCCGGAAGGCCCTCGATGTCGACTCCATAAGTGCCATTGCCCAGCGCAGTGGCGCCGTCGCTACCAAGACCCAGAATATTGCCTGCGAGCGTGGCCGTTGGGGTCGCGCCGACGATGTTCGCGCCAATGTAGAGACCTACGTTCTTGTTCCCGGAGACGACATTGCCTCGCACCTCAAGAGTTCCGGCGTTGAGCGTGCCTACGCCATTGTCGCCGTTCCCAAGTGCCACCACTCCTGTGGCGTCTACACCAATGTAGTTGCCGAGAATCCTGTGTCCGGTGCCACCGTCGATGCGCACGCCAGTTTGCGAATTCCCACTGATGATGTTGCGACCTGCAGTGGTTCCGTCGCCAACGCTAAGGTCGGTGCTGTTGATCGTGAGGACTCCGTTATTTCCGTTGCTGATTCCAACAGACCCATCCGCGCTCGCCCCAATGTGGTTGCCAAGAATCCTGTGCCTTGCGCCACCATCTACGCGCACCCCATCCGCAAGATTTCCACTTACAACGTTACCCCCTCCCGCGGTGCCGTCGCCAACTTGAAGCTGGTTGGTATCTGAGCCCCAGATGCCAAATCGCGAGTTTGGGGCAGCCTTGGTCCCGACCGTGTTCGTGCCTATGTAATTGCCAATAATTTTGGTGTTCTGGCCCCCCGCGACATAGACGCCCTCGCCCATGTTCGCGCTGATGACATTCCTACCGGCAGCGGTGCCATCACCGATGGTCACCGTGGCATTCGCGACGAGAATGCCACCGCTGTTGTTTCCCGCGGCCACCCCAGCCTGCGTCAGGCCAACCCAGCAGCCTCTCACGACACTCCCGGACGACCCTGCGCCATAATAACCCAGACCAAAATAGGTTCCGGTGGTGATTGAAAGGCCAATGATTTCGGAAACAGACCCGTTTGCAATCACTGTCTGTCCGACCACCATGCCGGTGCCGTCGACGCGAACGAGCGGGGTTCCTGAAAAGCCAGGTTGGGACGCACCGTTGATGGTGACAGGATCGGCACCGCTCACCGAAATATTTGCAGCCACGACAATGGTCTGGGCTCCACCGCCACCGATATTAAAGTTGACCAAATCGGCTCCTGCAGCCGCATTGGCAGCGTTGATAGCCTCTCGCAACGAGCAATGCACAGCGTTGCAGCCAGCACCGTCAACTACATCGTTGGTAGCGTTTACCACAAACGTCGCTGCATGCGCCGAGCGCGCAGCGGTGAGCAACCCCAGCGCGTAGAGCGCGTTCATCACAGGCTTGGAAGATCGAATTTTCATGCATGTCCTTGGTGCAGCGAAATGAGAAAAAGCGCCCGCGCAAAGTGCGCAAACGCTTGCCAATTCGGTTCAAATTGCGTGTAGTTTACAGTAATGTCGTGAGTGGCTCGTGGCTCGTGGCTCGTGGCTCAGAGGCGAGAGGGCGTTGGGCAGAAGACTCACGGCCAGGAGGCTACGTGATGCTACGGCTGGTGACAAGAATGCGTAGGCGGCCTAATCGCGCTTTTATGCGACATCTTGCGCACCGCCGAGCCAACTCAGAACGCTTGCTTTACCCAGCCCCAAAACTTGGAGGCCTTGTCCTCTTTCACTTCTGCCGCTTCGAGCTCGGCGCGTCCTTTTTGGGTGAGGCGCATCATTGAATGCTTGGGCGCGGCGTCGCGCTGTTGGGCGTCGGCCAGAGCCGCGGCGCCGTATTTGAGCAGGCCGACGCCCGTGGCGTACTCGGGCCCCGTGACCAGTTGTGTGATGCCCTTGATGCCCGTGGGCACGCCGATGCGTACGGGCATGCCCAGCACTTCTTCGGCGAGTTCGGCCATGCCTTCGAGCTGCACCGCGCCGCCCGTGAGCACGACGCCCGCCGAGAGCTGATCGATAAAGCCCGTCTCCTCCAAGCGGCGACGCACGGCCACGAAGATTTCTTCGACGCGAGGCTCGATGATGTCGCTCAAGACGCGGCGCGAGACACGGCGCGTGCCATGACCGCCGACGCCGGGGACTTCGATCTCTTCGTCCACCGGAACGAGGCGGCTCATCGCGCAGCCCGAGAGGCGCTTGAGGCGATCGGCCTCAGCCACAGGCGTGCGCAAACCAGCAGCAACATCGCTGGTAATGTTCGTTCCACCCACGGGTAAAATGCAGGTAGAAGCCACGCCTCCATCGACATAAAGAATGATGTCGGTGGTCCCGCCGCCGATGTCGACGACCGCCACGCCAATTTCTTTCTCGTCGTCACTCAGCACGGCCTCCGCGCTTGCGAGAGGTTCGAGCACCACATCGGCCACGGTGAGACCCGCGCGCTCGGCGCAGCGCACCACGTTCTGCACGCAGCTGGTGGCAGCGGTGACCAAGTTCACTTTGGAGCCCAAGCGCACGCCGCTCATGCCGATGGGATCGCGGATTCCATCCTGCGCATCGACCACAAATTCGCGCGGCAACGCGTGCAAGATTTGGCGATCGGCATCGACAGGAATCGCTCTCGCGCCCTCGAGCACACGCTCCACATCCGAGCGCGTGACTTCACCGCCGCTAATGGCGGCAACGCCGTCGGACACTTGGCTCTTGATGTGGCTGCCTGCAACGCCCGCGTACACGGTGCGAATTTCCACGCCGGCCATGGTTTGTGCTGACTCGATGGCTTCGTGAATGGCGCGCACCGTCCAATCGATGTTTGAAACGATCCCCTTGCGAAGGCCTTTGCAAGGAACGGTGCCTACGCCAAGCACCGTAATGCCATCCGCCGAGACTTCACCGACCACCGCCGACACCTTGGTCGTGCCGATGTCCAAGCCCACAACGATTTCGCCTTCTAGATTCGTGTACGTCATTGCCCCACGGTGGTCGCATGCTGGGATGCCCGAGGCCAAATTCCCGGATACCGTTTTGTCCTACCCCAGCTTACAACATCCCTCACTTTGCGTTGGGGTCGGCAATACGCACCACGGCGCGCTCTGCATCTTCGCTCAGAAACACTGCCACGGGCTTCTGGCCACGACGCTCAACCTCAGTCACGGCCTGCAGCGTGCGATCCACCTTGTCGCCAAAAGGCGGACGCCCCAAATCCAAACGCACGCCCGCGCGCCCGACGTGCGCGCGATAAGCGCC
>JAYWGD010000585.1:0-3585 GCA_043778435.1 Myxococcales bacterium
CGAACTCAGCGTAACCGAGCAGCAGCGTGCTGAGTTGCTGCGCGCACTGATGACAGATTGTCGTGTACTGATTCTCGACGAGCCTACAGCGGTGCTTCCGCCAGCGGAGATCCATGCGCTCTACACCTTGCTTCGCCGTATCGCAAACGCAGGGGTGGTGGTGCTTGTGGTAACGCATAAAATTTCGGAAGTTGCGCGCTACGCCGACACGGTGACAGCGCTGCGTTCTGGCAAGATCGAGGGCCAGCGTGCCGTTCTACGGGACGAAGAGATGCCCGATGTTGTGGCATGGGTCATGGGGCAATCACCGCAGCACGTATCTCAAGGAGAGTCAGACGCATCGACGCGCAACCAGGTGATCGCGAGCCTGCACCAGGTGAGCGCCGCGGGCTTGCGAGATGTGAATTTGAAGCTCCATTCAGGCGAGGTGGTTGGTTTGGCCGGTGTGGATGGGAGCGGACAGGAGCCGCTTACGGCGTGCTTGCTGGGCCATCTGAAGGCCGTTCAGGGCGACGTACGGCGGTGCCACGTGGTGGTGGTGCGTGAAGACCGGCACGCCGACGAAATCGTGCTTGGCGCCACGGTGATGGACAACCTTCTTCTCGGAGACTTGGACGCACTCGCCGTTCGAGGAGTGCTCTCGCTCTCCGCCATGAGACATCAGGCGCGCGCGGTTCTTGGCGGCATCGCGGCGGTGCTCGCCCCTATGGCGGTGTCTTCGATTGCAAGTGGCAACGAGGCTCCTGCGCGCGACACGCTTGCAATGCGCGCCGGCGAATTGTCAGGCGGGAATCAGCAGAAAATGGTCATCGCACGTGCGGTCCAGCGCGTTCGTGCGCATGTCGCGGAAGGCAATCCTTGTGCACTTGTCGTGCATTTTCCCACGCGCGGCGTAGACGCGGGAGCATCGCTCTCCATTCACGCGGCACTGCGCACGCTTGCCCGCGACGTGGGCGCCGCAGTGCTCGTGCGCAGTGCCGATTTGGACGAGCTTCGCGTGCTGAGTGATCGCATTGTCGTGATGTGTGCTGGAACCGTCAGTGGCAGCTTTCCCGCTCAAGTGTCGGATGAGGTGTTGGGGCGGGCGATGCTTGCCTCCCACGCGCTTCCTCCTTTGATGCGTGAGACTTCACCGTGAGCCGAACCATCCACTCTGCCGTACAAGATTGGGCACACCGTGTGTTGGCGTTGTCTTTGGTTTTCTTGTGTGTTGAGGGTACCATTCTCGCACTGCACGGAGAACTGCATGCAGCGGCGTTTACGGCTTGGGCTGGCAGTTGGGGCACCGCCTACAGCGCAGGCCAGGTTTTGTTTCGTGCCACGACCTTGCTGATCCTGGCGATTGCCTCTGACATTGCGCTTCGCGCGGGGGTCGTGTCGGTTGCGGTGGAGGCGCAACTTACCGTCGCTTGCTTGGTGAGCGCCGTCGTTGCCGTGCGATTTCCCTCATGGATGTGCTTCGGCGCGGTGATGTCTGGCGCGGCCGCTTCACTTGTGGTTGCGGCTTGCGTGGCCTGGCTCTACGTGCGCCGAGGCGTACGCGTGGTGTTGTCTGGATTGCTCCTGAACCCACTCGTCGCGGTGCTCGTTTCGTTCGCATTGGCGCATGGTGCAGGGATGCGCGGCACGGTCCGCACGCCATCGATCGACGCCGCGATGACGATCGCCAGAGTCGATGGCTGGTGGCAGGCTTCCCGCGGCAGCGCCCTCAGCTATGGTTCGCTGATTGCGCCGCTGGCTTTGGTTCTATCATCGCTGTATTTCGCACGTACCTCGGTGGGGCGTGAAACGGTGCTTGTGGGCCTCAATGAGCGTGCATGTCGCGCGCAGGGAATCCCCACACGCCGACGTGTCGTGCAGGCATTGCTTTTGTCTGCAGCCGTCGCTGCTTTGGGGTCACTGACGTTGGTCTTTGGAGGCAAAGGATACTTCGAAGAGGGGATGGGCACGGGGCTCGGATTCTCTGGGCTTGCAGTGGCCATGATGGCACGTGGAAACTCGACGCGAATGCTGGTCTATGCGTTGTGCGTGGCCACCATGGAGCAAGCAGCCTTGGCCTGCCACGCGTATCTTCCACGCGATGGTGCCACGGTTCTGTTAGCGATTTTTCTGGTCGCCATGTGCGCCGCCGATTCGATTCGTACGCGTCGCTCGCTGGTGGGTTGCCCATGAGTCTTGGCTTCTCGGCCATTGCGCGCGTGGTCGTGCCCTATGGGCTACCGGCCTTAGGCGGCGCGTGGGTAGAGCGCTCGGGTCTCGTCACGCTGTGTCTTGAGGGCGCCATGATTTTTGGTGCCTTCGCCTATGCCGCGACGGATCTCCGCACCGGAAGCGTGGGCATGGCATTCGTAGCAGCGGCTGCGGCGGGGATGAGTCTGGGCGTAGTACACGCATTCCTGACGCTCAAAGCCGGAGTGGATGCGATGGTGAGCGGTCTTGCGCTCAACGCTTTTGCTTATAGCCTAACGCGATTTGCGCTCAAGGTGATGTACGAAAGCAGCAGCAATTCGCCTGCATTGGGGCACATCGCAGTGCACGCCTGGGTGGGACCCCTCTTGCTTGCGCTGCTTTTGGTTCTTGTCGGCGCATCGAGTTGGGTGTTGGCGCGCACGGGATTTGGGCTGCGCATACGCGCGGCCGGAGATGCGCCCGAGGCATCTCGCGCGGTGGGTGGGCAGCCAGAACGGATTCGGATGCTCATGGCCGGGCTTGGATGTGGCCTTGCTGCGTTGGGAGGCGCGTCGCTGGTCGCAGATCTGCACAAATTCCAATCCGGAATGAGCGCAGGACGTGGGTTCTTGGCGTTGGTGGCGGTGGTCATCGCCAAGAACCATCCGGGCCGAGCAGTGCTCGTTGCCTCTGCATTTGGCGCACTCGAGCTTTGGTCGGGGCGCTTCCAAAGCGCGTTTCCGCGCCTTGCAGAGCTTGCCCCTGCGTTGCCCTATCTACTCGCGCTTTTGGTGGTGGCGTCGCCGCGGCGCTCCGCCCGGTCCCTTAGCCGTGGGCTTTGATTCCCAATTCCTGCATGAGGGCTTGAGTCAGGGCAAAGTAGGAGCTGCGGTCGTAGGGCTCGTTCAGGATATGAAAGTCTTTGCGGGATAAGCCCACGCAACCGAAGCAGTAGTTGCAATCTGCACATTGTTGGCTGCGTATCAGATAGTTGCTTCGAACGCAGTGCACGCTGTCAAGTGTGTGGCTGCAGCCATCGAGCAAGCTGGACTTTTCACAATGGTGGCTGTCGCGACAGTCTGCGCAGTCGGTGCAGTACGAACAGCGCTGCAATCCCTTGCCTCGTATGCAAAACGTGCAATCTGCACATGATGTACATGCCTCACATCCGACGCAGCCCGTGTTGGTGATGTCACTCTTGGCTTGCGCAACGAGGGCCCGAAGACGTGTTTCAAAAGCTTGGCGATTCATTTGGCTTCTTCGACATACCGCAGGCCTTGCGTCTCGGGTTGCATGGAATTTGGCCGTGCCCCCCGAGGCTCAGTGAGAATGCAGTCAACGAGTCACCGGAGTGGTGGCGGCAAGCGCAAGGAACACCATGAAGTCATCAATTCTTTTCGGAACCGTACTGATGAT
>JAYWGD010000586.1:0-3580 GCA_043778435.1 Myxococcales bacterium
GACAGCCAACAGTGCGTGGAGGTGGCAGAGGCTCCACATGCCGTGGCTCGTGCCCGCGCGCGCGTCGCGCATCGTAGCAGCGCGCCCAAAGCATCCGCCTTTGCAGTGCCGTCGGTCAACGAGCCCTCGACATCGCGCGCCCCAGCGCCGGCCCCAGTTGCCGCGCCGCGTACGGTGCCTCGCCGCGTACCTCAAACTCCGCCGTCACGTTTTGGCGCGCCGCTCGTCAAACCTCTGCAACGCGTGCAGTCCAACGAATCCGCGTCGCCCTTGTTGGATCTCATCGGCCCGCGCGTTGAGGGCTTGGACAGCGCCGCCATCAACCAGCCAAAATAGATGCGTGATGCAACTATTGGGAACGCAGCCACTGCACGACGGTGGCGAGCCCTTCGGCCAAGCGCACACGTGGCTCCCAGCCAAGCTCATCACGGGCTCGACTGATGCTGGCGTAGGTCGCGTCTACATCTCCTAGTGGCCGATCGATGTGCTTTGCACGCAGTTCACAATTTGTCGCTTGAGCGATTGCAGGCAGCAAATCACTTATCAAAATCGGATTTCCCGAACCCAAATTGTAGGCCCGGACGCCTAGTGGAGCACGATCGTAGGCAAGTAGCACCCCGCGTGCAATGTCATCGACATGCGTAAAATCGCGTCGCATGCTGCCATCGCCGAAGACCTCAATCTCATGGCCATGCATTGACTTTTTGGCGAACAGGGTGATGGCCATTTCGGGGCGCTGGCGAGGTCCGTAGACCGTGAAAAATCGGAGCGCGCTGCATCGTAAGCCAGCCATAGAGGGCGCCAGCGAAGAGGCCACCAATTCGGCCGCACGTTTGGAGGCTGCGTAAGGAGATTCTGGGACCACACAGGGCGACTCCTCCACTGCGGGCAGCGGCGTAGAGTTGCCGTAGACCGACGAGCTGGACGCAAACGCAATGCGGGTCACGCCTGCGTGCTTCATGGCCATCAGCACATTGGCCGTGCCCTCGGTGTTGACCCGCGCATAGCGTGCAGGGTCTAGAAACGAAGGGCGCACACCCGCGACGCCAGCCAGATGCACAACCCCCGCAGCGCCTTGAACGAGATTGTTTACCAACGCGGTGTCGGTGACGCATCCGCGCACGATACGGACATGGGGGAAGGCCTCGGAAAGATCGCATGCGTTGCGTTCCTTCATTGCGGTCGGATAGGGCGAATCCGAAAAATCATCGAGAATCACCAGGGATTCACCACGTGCGAGCAAAGCCTGACTCACGTGATAGCCGATAAATCCCACCCCGCCCGTCACCAGGATGTGGGGCTGCGATGGGGCGAGCGCGGTCATGTGTGCAATGCGCGCGAGCTCGCTGGCGCCGAAACCGCGGTGCTTCCTGCACTGGGCACGCCGATGCCTTGGTAGCGCAGGCCTGCGCGTGCGACTTCTGCAGGCCGCCACACATTGCGAGCATCGACGACGATGGGTGGCAGGCCGCCTTCGGAGCGCACGAGGGCACGCGCAATGCGGCCAAAGTCTGGTGCGCGGTAGCTGCGCCACTCGGTGAGCAACACCAAAGTGTGCGCGCCTTTGAGGGCGTCGTAGTCTTGCGTCGTGGTGCGTACGGCATCGCCCAAGTCCGCAAGCTCCCGCACGAAGTTGGCGCCGCCCTCGGGGTCGTGCCCAACGATGCGTGCTCCTTTGGCGACCAATCGGCGGGCGAGCCGCAAGCTTGGTGCATCGCGTACGTCGTCGGTTTCGGGCTTAAAGGCGAGCCCCCAGAATGCAATGGTTTTGCCGGCAACGCCGCCCACCGAGCGGTCCACCAAGTCGGCCAAAAAGTCTCCCTGTTCCTCGTTTGCTTGGTGCGTGGCTTCGGCCAATCGCATGGGCACGCCGTAGCTGCGGCCTAGCGACAGCAGGGCCTGCACATCTTTGGGAAAGCACGAACCGCCATACCCCGGACCAGCGTACAAGAAGCGCTTGCCAATGCGGCTGTCGGCGCCCACACCCAAACGCACCGAGTGAATGTCGGCGCCGGTGGCATGACAAAGCCTTGACAGTTCATTCATGAAGGATACACGTATCGCCAACATTGTATTCGATGCATACTTCACCAATTCGGAGGAGCGTGGATCGGTCACGACCATGCGCTCGCCGCTCAGCTGCAGAGGCGCGTACAAGTCGCGGATAACCGCGCGGGCGTGGTCCGTGCGCGCACCGATCACAATGCGTTCGGGCTTGAAGAAGTCGTTGACCGCATCGCCCTCTTTGAGAAATTCAGGATTGGAGACGACTTCGAGCGTGACGCGAGGCGCGCAGCTCTCGATGTGTGTCTGCACGGCGTCGCATGTGCCCACGGGCACCGTGCTCTTGACCACCACCACTGCGGATTTTTTTGCAGCTTTGGCGATGTCGGCAGCGGCGATGTAGACTGCACCTATTTCGGCCGAGCCGTCGGGACGTGCAGGCGTGCCAACCGCGATAAAAAAGGCGTCGGCGTCGCGATCTCCTTCTTCGATGCTTGTCGAGAATCGAAGGCGACCATTGGCAACATTACGCCGCACCAAATCCCCCAAACCTGGCTCGTAAATTGGAATGACACCACCGCGCAGTGCCTCTACTTTTTGGGGATCGATGTCGACAATGGCGACTTCGTGACCCAAGTCCGAGAGACCAGTTCCTGTAACCAAGCCGACGTAGCCGGCACCAATAACAACGAGTTTCATGTAGGGGGCACTCTTCTACCAAGGTTTGTGCACCGAGCGCTACATCGTCGCGACTAGGGGGCTGTAGGGCACGGCGCTGACTTCTGGTCACGTTGAAAGACAAACCACATTTGCGCATGGGTGCGGAGGCACCAGGTCGCGGGTACCACCTTGCGCATCACCGTGGCATCCAATGGGCTGTGCACGAGTGCGTAGTCCCATTCCTCGGTGAGAATGCCCTTCCATGCGGATTCGGCGCGTAGTGCAGTGCCAGAGTATTGCAGCGGCAAGTGCATAGAGGGGTTTTGGGCACGGGCATAAAGGCCAGTGCCTTGATGCAGCCACATATCGCTCAGGAGCTCCGGCTGCTCCAGGAGCAAGAGTTTGTCGGCGTGTACGAACGGATGGCCGACGACAAATGCGCTGTCCGTTGACAGCGGCAAGTGCAGCACGCGCTGGTTGGCCGGAATGGCATTGCGCGCTTGCTCGAATCCCGCCATCTCGTGCTGAAAAAGCAGGACTGAGCCACCCAATAGCGTGCATTGCGCAAGGACTGTGCAGCCGAGCAGCGCGCGCGCGCGTGACGTCCACCACGCAGCAGGCAGCGATGCGGCTATCAGCAAATAGACTGTGGGAAGCAACCTTCCATCCACGAATCCAAACCAATGGGCGTTGTGGGGCGCGACCACAAATACGGCCAACAGGAGCAGCGCTCCACGCCGTGCGCGCAGGGATTGTACGCCAGCGTCGAGCCCCGCCTGTTTGCGCCATCGCCATGAAGCCGCCGCGAGTGTGCCCCACACCGCCATTCCCAGCGCGACGTCCACGCCGAAACGGGTTAGCAACATAGGGCTTGCAAGGAGGCTAAGCTTGGCCAGCGGCCCTTGGAACAAGGTTT
>JAYWGD010000587.1:0-3567 GCA_043778435.1 Myxococcales bacterium
CCCACCGTGAGGCGTGCATCGGCAGAGCCATAGCCATTGGGGTCGGTCTCGCCCTCTGCGGCAGATGCGATACGAAACACGTCTCCTGTAGCATACACATACTTGGTGGTATCTCGACGCGTGGTCCAGAGCGATCCATCGGCGGCGAACGTTCCTGCAAACGCGCCATTGCCCAATTGCATCAGCTCGGGCGTGCGTTTGCCTTGGGCGTCTACCGCATAGAGCCCTGCACGCTCTTCGCGCCCTTCGCTACCGAACAGCAGCTCGCCATATCTGCGCCACGGATGGGCCGTCGGGATCCAGCGAGGCGCGCGCATCATTCCGCCCATGTGCGTGATGCGCGTGCCCTCAATACGGCCACGGGTGCTCAGCTCTGCCATCTGTTGCTTGTACTTTGCATGGGTATCGCGCACCCATCCTTCGTACCATTGCTCCACCGATTGCCCCGAGGCGACGCGTGCACTTTTGCCCAAGCCGTAGGGAATCGGATTGGCGCCATAGTCCATCACGAGTCGCTTCAGCGCGTCGTCCCCATGCGTGCGTCGCACCCAGTCGATCAGATGCGAGCCATACAAATACCAGATATTTCCCTGGGGCCAGCGATACACAAAGTGCGACATCTCATCCAAGCGCGCGACATGGTTCTCCAAAAAATCGGCGCGCAGATACATGTCCCATTGCGAAGACCGCAGCCTCCCGCCCGTCGTGAGCGCGCTTTCCTCCGTGACTGCCAGCCCTTCGAGCAGCCAACGCGGCTGAACTTGATTGGGGTACCAACGCGGGCCGAACACGGCATTCACGAGCGCCGGGATGCCGCGCGTGTTGTCAATGTGCACGCTGTGGGTGAGCTCGTGGGTCACGAGCTCCGTCATCCAGTCGTCGTAGAACCCGAGTGTGGAGAGATCGTCGGGCGATGTGGCGTAGAGCCGGACCTGATGGTACGGCACGGCGGCGGCCGAACCATTGGACGAGTCGGTGTCGTCCGTGATCACCATTTCGATGCGCGATCCGACCTCATGACCGAGCAATGTCTGAAGGCGCACGATGGCGTCTTCGGCCACGTCGGCCGCGCGCTCGGCCATCGCACGTTCGCCACTGTGAAATGTGACCCTCACATGCGGCGCCTCGAGCGTTGTCCAGACCAAGCTGGGATCTGCAACGGCACTTGCGTGCGTCGAAACAAAGACGCTCGCCGCGCAAAGGAGCGCAGCGAGCGTTGATTTGGATGCAGAGCGCACGGGCTTCACGCGTTTTACTCTACCTGCTCATTCCCGAAGCGCCGTCAGAAAACGAAGGCGAATCTGACAGCGTCTTTCAGATCAGAGATCGTCGTAAAACATCGGTTCGCGATTTTTTACGTACCGCTGAATAAGACCGCGATTTTCCTGGCTAATCTCGTGCATGCGCGCGCCAAACCCTGGGGCTTGGCTCGTGCTGCCAGCTTCGCGCACCCAAGCCACAGTGGCAGGCGCGTCAAACTCGTAACCACCAGGCATCGTCACCAACAAGCGAATGGAGGTGCCAACCTTGGGGATGACGTAGGTTGCGACGAACAGGCCACCATGATCGATGACGTCGTTGCCAGAGAGCCCCTTGTAAAAGTTGGAGTCGCTGCGTACTCCAAGTTCCGCGCGCACGGTGCTGCCTGAAAGCGAAAGCCTCGGGGCCGACTCTGCAGCGACCACAGCGACCGATGCAGCTGCGGTCGCGGGTTCGGCGAGAGCATGGACGACGACGGGCTCGGGCTCAACAGGCGCGGTCGCTGTGGCCGCGACGGGCTCCTCCGCGGGAGCTTTTGACGGACGAGGTGGCGCTTTGGAAAGCGAGGCCACACGCGCCTCGATGATGGCGATCTCGTCCGCGCTGACGGCCGTGATCTCCGTCTTTACGCCTACCGGAGGTGGGGGAGCTGCGGAGGTTGTGACCGCAGCCGCTGGGACCAAAGACTGACGCGCAATCTGGTTCACCAAGCTAAGTGCCGAAGCCACGGAGCCGATGGCGTCCACGACGACATCGGGTGGGTTTTGAATCAGTTGCATCTTGCCCAAGGCCTCTCGGACCAAAAGCAAAGACATCTCTGCTTTGCCCCGGACATCCTCGCCTTGCGCTTTTTCGAGGTCGTGCAGTGAGCCCATGGCCTTCGCGATGGGCTCTGCAAGCGCCAACACATCTGCTGGCAAAGCGCTATCTGCCTGAAGGGAACCGAGTCCTAAGGCCAGTGATTCTCTGGCGTTCTTTGCATTTCGTACGATGTCGCTCACGTGTGCCTCCAAACTGTGTGAATCAAAGTGTACCGGACGATTTTGCCTCGTGCCGACTTTTTGATTGGCCTCATTCGACGCAGTGCGTGCCCAACGCTCTACAGTCGCCATTTTCCTCACGCAATTGGGCGAATGCTGCGTAGCGTTTCTGTCCAATCCTCATGCAACCTGCATCTACTTTTGCCCCCGTTCTTTTGGCTTCGCTGCTCGCCTCCGGCTCCACGCATGCCCATCCACGTCCCAGAGACTTCTTTCTTGACCCGCCGAAAAAGGGCTTGTTCGCCCACGCAGATGCGTTTACCGCGGGGCTCCAGCTTTCGCTTGAGCATCGCGCCGAGCTCGACGGCGACCTTACGATGCTCACCACGCGCGCCTCGGCGTTGGGGTCGCTTGGGTTTAGCGAAGTGGCGCTGCAATCCGAGCTTCGCGTGGCGTTTCTGGCCTTGGGAGGCACCGTCGGCTACCGCAACACCTGGCGCAACTACAGTGCTCCCGCAGGGGGCAAGTACACCATTGCACAGCGTCGTGAGGCAGACCAGAACAAGGCCTTCACCGCCGAAGACTGGGGCTTCGCCGAAGCGCGCGCGCGCCTCATTGTGCCTCTGGAAAGCCTTTGGTTCATCGGCACAGGCACGCTTCGATACGAGGACTCCCCGGCGAACAGCTTCGATTGGTTTCATGCGACGATGCACGATGGCGGCGTGATGACCAAGCTGGAGGCCGTGCTCTTTTTGCGTTCTAAATCGCTGGGCGCCATCGGCCCCGCCGTGCGTTACATGGATATGCCTAGAGGCGGCACGCGCGTGGGAGAATTTGCTTTTGGTTTCACGGGCGGCACGCGCGTGGGCCTTAGAAAGAACAGCGACATGGCGCTGCTCCAAGTGCTGGCAATGCCCTACAGCGACGAGTTTGGCTTCCACTTTTACAACATGCCGCTGTGGATAATGGCGAGCTACCGAATGAGCTTCAACCTCACGGATTGAGCAGGGCCTACTTGCCACGCTTCCAGACCGAGATGATCGGCACGCCGTCATGAGTGAGCACATGGACAGGCGACGGCGTGCCGTAGGCGTTCCACAGGTTGAACTCGATCTCATTCATGTGCAGCTCGTGATGCACGATGGCGTAGTCGGCGCTGTTGGGCGCGAGAATGCCTTGTAGACTTTGCGGCATGCGCCCCTCTGCCTGCATCTGCTGAAAGGCGCCGGGTGTGGTGTCGTGCAAAAATACCGCGCCGCGCGCGTGTTGCGCCTCAAAGTATGGAGCCAAGCTCTGCGTGGTGAAGCCCCAAAACTGACGATGGAAC
>JAYWGD010000588.1:0-3564 GCA_043778435.1 Myxococcales bacterium
ACGGCTGCTGCGAAAACGAAAAAGCAGCACGTCGAACACCAGGACGGTGAGAAGGCGAATCCAAGCGTAGACCGTAATGAGCTTGTGCCAAAGCTCCGCTTGCTCTGCGAGTTTGGGATGGCCAATGCGAATCAACACAAGCTGCAATGCAACCAGGCCAACCTGAATGATGGCCAACACCCACGCTGCTCGCAGTTTGCGGGTCGACTCTCGCGCCAACACAAAGGCCAACGCCGCAACGCCAAAAAGCGCCGCGCCGAGCCAGAGCGTGGGCGTCAACAAGCTCATGGCGTTCAACCAAAAGCCGCATCAAGCAACATGCGCTGTTCAATCTTGTGCGCGGCGTTGCTGCCTGTTGCCGGGCTTGCGGCAGCCGGGCGCGACACCACGGAGAGCGGCAAGCGATGCCCGATGACATCGTGCAAATTCGCGTGCAGATAGTACCAGGCGCCCGTGTTGCGTGGCTCGTCTTGCACCCAGGTGAGGGGCGTGCCCTCGGCGTAAGGGGCAAGCGCATTGGCGAGCGCCGTGCCCAGTGGGTAGAGCTGCTCCAAGCGCACAATGGCGGTGCTGGTGTCGCCGCGCTTGGTGCGCTCCTCAAGCAAGTCGTAATAGACGCGACCCGTGCAGAGCAGCACCTTCTCGGCCGAGGCAGGGTTCACGACGGTGTCCAAGATAACGTGCTCGAATTGCCCGTCGGACAAATCGGACAACGACGATACGGCCATGGGATGGCGAAGCAAGCTCTTCGGCGTGAACACGACCAGTGGCTTGCGCAGCTGGCTGTGCACTTGCCTGCGTAGTGCATGGAATACTTGTGCGGGTGTACTGAGATTGCAGATGCGCAAGTTGTCGCGTGCTGCCAAACTCAGAAAGCGTTCGATGCGCGCACTCGAGTGCTCGGGGCCTTGGCCCTCGTAGCCGTGTGGCAACAGCAACACCAAGCCCGACATGCGCTGCCACTTGTCCTCGGCGGCTGCGATGAATTGGTCGATGATGACCTGTGCGCCGTTCGCGAAATCGCCGAATTGTGCCTCCCAAACGGTGAGCCCATCGGGGGTGTCGAGGCTGTAGCCGTACTCGAAGCCGAGCACGCCAGTCTCTGACAAAGGGCTGTCGTAGATGGTGAACTTGGCTTGGGTGGGTGACAGGTGTTCGAGCGGGGTGAATCGCGCGCCCGTGTCGGTGTCGGTGAGCACTGCGTGTCGGTGGCTAAACGTGCCGCGTCGCGCGTCTTGGCCCGTGATTCGCACACGCCGGCCTTCGCTCACCAAACTTGCAAAGGCGAGCGCCTCGGCGGCGCCCCAGTCCAAACTTGAAGGCGTGGCATGAGCCTTGTCTTTGCGCGCATCGAGCGTGTTCGCTTTGACTTTGGGATGCACATGAAAGTCGCTGGGGTATTCGGCGAGCTTGTCGATCAACGTAAGCAATTTGTCTGCTGGGACGGCTGTGCTGAACGCGGGCTCGCCCGACTCTACACCGCCTTGAAAGCCGGCCCAAACGCCCTGAAGCGAAGAAGGATAAACCGCCACGGGCGCCGCAGCGCGGGCCTCAGCGAGCGCTGCATCAAAACGCGCTTTGGCTGCCGCCGCCATCTCAGCCGCCTTGCCAGAGGCGATCTGTCCGCGCGACTCCAAGACCTCGGAATACAATGCGCGTACGCCAGGATGCTCGTCGATGATGGCGTACATTTTCGGCTGTGTGAAGCGCGGCTCATCGCCCTCGTTGTGGCCATATTTGCGGAAACCCACCAAGTCGATTGCGACATCTTTTTTAAAGGTCTGGCGGAACCCAACCGCCACGCGGGCAGCAAAGACCACCGCATCCGGGTCGTCCGCGTTGACGTGCAAGACGGGCATGCTCAGCATACGAAAAATATCCGTGCAGTTTGCCGTCGAACGCGAATCTTCGGGCAATGTGGTGAAGCCGACTTGGTTGTTCACCACCACGTGCACGCTGCCGCCCACGTTGTAGCCGGGCAGGCGCGACATGTTCAGTGTCTCGGGAACCACGCCCTGCCCGATCACCGCAGCGTCGCCATGGACGATGACGGGGACGCAGTCGCCTCCGCTGCGATCTTGTTTCGCGCGCGCACGACCCACGACCACGGGCGCGACGAACTCCAAGTGACTGGGATTGAACGCCAAGCTCACGTGCACGTCGTTGCCGGAGGAGGTGTGTCGGTCTTTGGAGTAGCCCAAGTGGTATTTCACATCGCCCGTGCCCATCCATGCATCGGGCGTCTTGTCATCGAAGGCGCTGAACAAGTCGCGCGCGCTCTTGCCCATGGTGTTGACGAGCACATTGAGGCGGCCGCGGTGGGCCATGCCGAGTACCACATCGCTAGCGCCGGCTTTGCCTGCGGCTTCGATCGTCGCATCAAGATACACCAGAAACGACTCGCTGCCTTCGCATGAGAAACGCTTGGCTCCGACGAAATTTTTGGCGATGAATTGCTCCAGGCCCTCGGCCTCGGTGAGACGCTCCAATGCGCGAAATGCGTCTTCTCGGCCCAACGCCAAGTTGCCACCCGTAGATTCCAACATCTCACACAACCAGGCGCGCTCCGCGGCGTCTTCGATGAGTCCGCATTCTGTGCCGATGTGTGCGGTGTACACGCTTTCGAGATGGGCCACGATCTCGACGAGCGTGGCTTGTGCCGCGAGACCCGTGATGCCGGATGTGGGAAGCGCGCGCGCCGTGTTTGTGTCTAGGCCATAGGCCGCCGGTGAGAGCTCGGGCACATCGCGTGATGGCGGATAGAGCGGGTTGACGTGCGCACGCTTGTGGCCGTGATTGCGGTAGGCCTCGGCGAGTCGAAGGACGGCCACCGCGTCGAAGGCCTCGCTGGTGGCGGCGCCGCTGCCGCTGCCGTTTGCGCGTGCGCTCGCCTCAGAGGCCTCGAAGAAGGTGCGCCATTTCGGCTCTACAGCGTGGGGTGAGAGCACATAGGCGGCGTGGAGTTCTTCGACGTAGCCTGCGTTGATTCCGAATTCTTCGAACATGCGTGTAAAACCTCTTTAGGGGGTGATGTACGCTTATGCGATTTCGGGCTTTAGAGGGAGCCCGAAACGTGGCAATCGTGCAAGGGACATGACTCTTGAACTTGGTGGGATCACGCTTGTTGTAAACGGCGAAAGTACGCGTGCACCGGCGGGGGCTACGGTGCGCGATTTGCTCGCTCAGTTAGGGCTACAAGGGCCTGTTGCCGCGGAGGTGAATGGTCAGATCGTGGTGCGCGTGAAGCATGCAGAATGCACACTGAACGACGGCGATGTTCTGGAGCTCGTGCACTTCGTGGGCGGCGGATAGGCTTCACGGAGTCGCACGCTTAGACGTTCGCGATGGCCAGGTGTCTGCGCGCTTGTCCGCTTGCGCGCTTCTTGTCGAAAGGCTCTAGCGCGCGCTTGTGATCCGCAAATTTCCCGCCCGCGCGCATGACCTCGATGAGCGCCTTGCCTTCATCCATGCCGCCCTGCGCCAGCACGTATTCGACCCACGCCCATTTTGCGCTGGTGCTTCGAACATCGACTTTTCCCTGCACACCGCGCTTGAGACGGTCGA
>JAYWGD010000589.1:0-3558 GCA_043778435.1 Myxococcales bacterium
GCAAACGCATTGTGGATGCTGTGCTCACCCACGACACGCGTCGCGCGCTCGTTGGCGTCGCGGCTGAGCTTGCGCTCCTTGCGGTACAGCTGGTCGCGACGCGCGGTTTGGGTTTGGTGCGTCAAGTCTTGGGCTCGCGTTTGGGCGTCGACATCAACCAAGCCATTTTGACCAAGGCGACAAAGCTTTCGCTCAGCCACTTCGAAGATTCCGAGTTTTACGACAAGATGACGCGCGCGCGTCGCGAGGCTTCGTCTCGGCCCGTTGCGCTTCTAGGCGACGCCCTGGCTCTGTTGCAGCACAGCATCTCCCTTGTTGGCTTTTTGCTGGTGCTCGCGAACTTTCACGCGTGGGTCGCGGTATTCTTGTTGCTCATGACGGTGCCCGCGACATTGGGCGAAGTTCGCTTCTCAAAAGCGACTTTTAGGCTTCGCAACTGGCGTTCGCCGGAAAGTCGCGCGCTGACCTACTTGGAGTACGTACTGGCCAACGACGAACATGCCAAAGAGGTTCGTTTGCTGGGATTGGCGGATTTTTTCTTGGAGCGATATCGAACGACATCCGAGCAATTTCATCGTGAGGATGCGCGACTTGCGTGGTCCAAAGCTTGGGTGACGACCGCGCTGTCGACCCTCTCCCTGCTGGCGCTCTATGGAACTTACGGGGCTGTTGCATGGCTGACAGCTGCAGGCACGCTGACGGTCGGCGAGATGACGCTTTATGTGCTTGCGTTCAGGCAGTCCCAAAGCGCGTTTCAGTCGCTGCTCGGCTCCGTCAGTGCGCTCTATGAGCACAATCTCTACATGTCGAATCTGTTTGCATACCTGGATGCCGACGTGCGCGCCAACATGGAGCAACCACTCCCTGCGTGGACTATCGAAGTTTCGAACGAACAAACCGTACCCGGTAGTATTTCGTTTCGCGACGTCGGGTTCAAGTACCGGGGCAAAGACGAATGGGCGCTTCGGCATTTGAATTTGGAGATTGAGTCGGGGCAGAAGATTGCCCTGGTCGGCAAGAATGGCGCAGGCAAGACAACGATCGTCAAGCTGCTGACGGGCCTCTACGTGCCCAGCGAGGGTGCAGTGCTGGTCGACGGCATCGATACGCGCGCATGGGACCAGGCGGCGCTGCGCGAGAAGTTCGGCGTGGCCTTCCAGGATTTTAATCAGTACCAGCTGTCGCTGCGCGAAAACGTGGGTCTGGGCGATTTGCGATATTTGGACAGCGAACCGCACGTGATTCACGCGGCAGAGCTTGGCGGCGCCGATGATTTGATAAGCAAACTACCAGGCGGTTTAGATGCCTCGCTGGGTCATATCTTTCGCGGCGGCGTAGAGCTGTCCGGCGGCCAGTGGCAGAAGGTCGCGCTGTCGCGCGCGTTTATGAAGGACGATGCCCGCATTTTGGTGCTGGACGAGCCAACGGCCGCACTGGACGCCGAAGCAGAGCACGCGGTATTTGAGCGCTTTCGCGCGTTGGCCCAAGGGCACACCGCACTGCTCATCTCTCATCGCTTCGCCACCGTGCGTATGGCCGATCGGATCTTGGTGCTCGAAGGCGGCAAGGTCACGGAGGACGGCAGTCACGAAGCGCTGCTAGCTACGCCGAAGACATACGCAAAACTGTTTGCGCTGCAGGCCGAGGGCTACGCCTGAGTCGGCGTTGCACGCTGCGACTCGGAGCATCGTTGAGGCGCACAAAAGCAAAGCGCCCTTCGACCGAAGGCGAAGGGCGCTTTGCTTGTGCGAGCTTGCAGCTCAGAGGCCGCGGCGTTGGAAGGCCGGAACGTCCCACTCGTGTTCTTGCGTAGGCAAGCTGTAGCCACGTGGCGCGGCGGGGGCCGCGGCGTAGCGGGCGCTCTCGGCAGCAGGTACGCTGCGGCGGGGGGCGGAGACCTGTCCAAGGTACACGTCGCGCGACGAAGGAGGTGGTGCCGCCGATGCGCGCAGTGCGGGAGCAGGCGCCGAGTCGCGCAAGAACGTGGGGCGTGCAACGGGTGAGCTCACGGGAGCGCGCTCTTCCATCACGTCGAAGCCCGTCGCGATGACGGTGACCTTGACGCTCTCGCCCAGCGAATCATCAATGCTTGCGCCGAAAATGATGTTGGCATCTTCGTGCGCCATCTCTTGGATGAGCGAGGCTGCCTCTTGGATTTCGCGCATCTTCAGATCGGCGCCGCCCACGATGTTGATGAGCACGCCCGTGGCGCCGTCGACCGAAATGTCGTCGAGCAAGGGCGATTGGATGGCCATCTCCGCCGCTGCGCGTGCGCGGTTGGCGCCCTTGGCGTAGCCGGTGCCCATGAGCGCGCGGCCCATGTTGCTCATCACGGTTTTGACGTCGGCAAAGTCGACGTTGACGATGCCGTTTTGCGTGATGAGATCGCTGATGCCGCGCACGGCTTGGTAAAGCACCTCGTCGGCCTTGCGGAAGGCATCGAGGAAGGACAAGTCCTCATCGCCAAGCATGAGCAGCTTTTGGTTTGGAATGGTGATGAGCGTGTCGACGTGCTCGGCGAGCTGCAAGAGCCCAGCCTCGCCGCGACGCGTGCGCTGACGGCCTTCGAACAAGAAGGGCTTGGTCACGACGCCGACAGTGAGGATGCCTTCTTCGCGTGCGATTTGCGCCACAATCGGGGCAGCCCCCGTGCCGGTGCCGCCGCCCATGCCCGCGCATACGAACACCATGTCGGCGCCGCTGAGTAGCTCCTTGATGCGCTGCACGTCTTCGAGTGCGGCCTTGCGACCACGATCGGGATCGGCGCCTGCGCCCAGGCCCTTGGTGATCTGGTGGCCGATGCTGAGCTTGGTGGGTGCGAGGCTCGCGTTGAGTGCCTGCACGTCCGTGTTGATGGCGATGAACTCGACGCCTTCAAGGCCAAAGTTGATCATGGTGTTGACGGCGTTGCCGCCCGAGCCACCGCAGCCGATGACCTTGATGCGGGCCTGGTACTCGTGGGTGTCGTCGCTAAAATCGATCGGAAAGCTCATCGTGTTCTCACTCCATCTTTGGGGGTTTTGGGCCCCCATTTTGAGGGGTCATCGGTTGGGGTCATCGCGGTGCTTTGGGGTCGCTCGCTCTGGAGAATCTGTGGACAACACTTCGATAAGGGAGCCACATACAGAAGTGAAAGAAAGTGGATCAAATTGGTGGGATAACGTAGGCGCAACGATGACTTTTACTCAGACAACACAACTCATTTTTGCGACATTTATGCTTGTTTTTTCCGTCACCGGCTGCGGGAAAAATAATTCTGTGCCCGCCGCACCTGTTCCTTCAGGGTGGGACTTCGATACCTCCTTACGGCTAGGCAGGTACTGCGCGACCGAAAAAGTGAGCAAGCTTGGCTTCAGCGCCGAGCGACGTAGCTGCATCGAGATCGGAGCCCCCACCAAGGACGGCTACCCCGTGCTTGTGACCCAAGAAGGTCCACAATTTTCGGTGCGGCTGCGCACCCTCGCCAAACCCGACAATGATTTCCTGCGTCTCAAAATGGTGGCCGTGGCCGAGGGCGACACGGACTCCAAACCGGCGCCCGATGCAGAGGCCCATGTG
>JAYWGD010000590.1:0-10995 GCA_043778435.1 Myxococcales bacterium
CGCGTGACGTGGGCCAACACGAGACACAGACTGCAGCCCTTGTCGCGGCGGGCATCGCTCTGGGCCTCTCCGAGGCGCTCACCTACACGCTGACCAGCGAAGCCAACCTAGATCACGTGCAAAGTGCACACGATGTAGTGAGGCTTCAGAACCCTCTTTCTGAGGTTCAGGGTGTGCTCCGAACAAGCTTGCTGCCAGGCCTGCTTGACGCGCTCGCTCATGCGCGGAGGCATGGCCAGAGCCATGTACGCATGCAAACCTGCGGCCCCACGTTTCACGCTCGCCAAGGCGTGGCTCCCGAAGGAGCACCGCTTGAGCGATGTATGTGGAGTGCACTCATCGCCGGCGGCGCACCAGGGCATCTCGCCAAGGCCCGCGCTTTCGACGTGTGGGACATGAAGGGCATTGCCGATGGCATGGCGCGCCGTATCGCAGGCCGCACGCTCGACGTCCTGAGCGAAGCATTGCCGGCCAGCTTGCACCCACGTGGCGGCGCATGGCTAAAGATCGATGAAGTCACGGTGGGTTGGATGGGCCCACTGCACCCCGACGTGCTCGAGGCCTGGGACGTGGAGGGCGCCGTGTTCGTTGTCGAATTCGACGTGCAAAAACTCAGCTCTGCAAACAAAGGGCATGCGCGCTACGTGCCGCCCGCCAAGTTCCCCGGCAGCGAACGCGACATGGCACTGCTCGTCGCCGACACGGTACGCGCGGGCAATGTTTGCGACGTGGTGCGCAACCACGCGGGACCACTGTGCACAGGCGTGATGGTGTTCGACAAGTTCACAGGCGAAGCTCTTGGCGCAGGAAACATGAGCTTGGGCATTCGTGTGGTCTACAAGCATGCAGAACGCACGCTTACCGACAAAGAAGTGGACGAAGCGCACGCTACGGCATTGGCCGGTGCCCGCGCAGCTTTCGGCGCCGAGCAGCGCGCGTGAGGTACGAAGATCTGATCGAACTCCACCCGGATGCACGCGAGCCTTCGGGGCACTTGGTGCGCGAGCTGCACGGCATTTCGCTCAAGCAGATCGTGCAGCGATTGGTGGAGGTCTACGGGTTCCCCGCACTAGGCGCTCGCATCCCACTCGATTGCTTCACGAACGACCCAAGCGTGAGCTCTACACTCACTTTTTTGCGCCGCATGCCCTGGGCTCGCACCAAAGTGGAAGCCTTGTATGTAGCCATGCGCACCTGCGAGGTGTTGGGGTTGGAGAGAATTTGACGGAGCGCGGAGACGCACACAGAGCGACGCCTACGCTCACACTAAGTCGCGAATTTTCTGCAGCGCCGCTTCAGGCAAGAGCCTCTCGGCCTCCGGGTGTGCCTCGAGAATACGTGCCATATCCGACAAGTCTTTGAGGCGTTTGCTTGGCCGGCGCTCAGGGGCGCCCCACGCCATCGCTTTGCCCGCGAGCGTATCGGCCAGACTGGCAACGCGCAAAGGCAGTCCAAGCAGCGTGCGTTGCTCCGCGCGCGAGGGAAACTCCGCGTACTTCTCAGATGTTGTAAACTGCACGCTTACGCGTGAAGTCCCAACAACATTGACGGAGTACGGAAACGTTTTGGACTGAAATCCGCGCACCTTAAGGCGCACGAGAAGGGGTTCAATCAGGCCTGGCGCAATGGCAAAGTCCACGTCCGTGGTGGTCACGGGTTCAATGGCATAGGCGTTCACGGCAAAATCACCAATGACACACCACCCCTCACCCAAAGCCGCAAGCTCCTCGACCACAATGGCGAGATCTTGCGTTCCGCCTCCAGTGAGCCAATCGTAGAATTGCGTTTCGGTCATCGGAACAAGGGCTACACCAAGTGGGTGCTCGCCGCGCGCTTGCTCGCTCACTCGGTGGCAACAACCCCGTGTCTAGTACACTCCCGCACGGCACGATCCTCTCCGTGCTATCGCACAATCGCCCATGCACTTTGCGTGCATTCGACAAGGTTTCACTACGTTGCTTGATCTCTTTTGGCTCACGTCATGGTTTGCTTGGCTTCTTGCAGTGCCTGCCCTGTACGCACTTGTGCTGACTTGGCTCAACCTGTGGCGATGGCCCCGTGCCAAGGATGTCGGCAACAGCACGCACCTGGGCCCCGTCTCTGTGCTTATCCCGGCGCGAAACGAGGCGCACAACATCGCCAAGTGCGTTGCAGCTTGCATGCGGTTGGGCGCGGATGAAGTGCTTGTTTACGATGATGGGTCGACGGATGCGACGCGGGAAATTTTGGGACAATTGATGAAAAATGGCGCGCGTGGATTGCGCGTGATCGAAGGTTCGGCGCTGCCCCAAGGCTGGGCAGGAAAGCCCCATGCTTGCATGCAACTTGCACACAATGCCAGAAACAATGCGCTTCTTTTTCTGGACGCCGATGTCGAGGTTGCCTCAGATGCACTTGGGCGTTTGGCGGACTTGGAGCGTCGCTTCGGAGACTCGGTGTTCACCGCGGTCCCGCTCCAGCACATGGGCACGCCAATCGAGCGACTGATCGTGCCGCTTCTCTATACGACCTACACTTCGTGGCTTTACCTACCTTGGATTCACGAGCACGCCGATTCGCGTTTTTTGGCGGCCAATGGTCAGTTTTTGTTCTTGCGCAGACACACCTACGATCGCGTGGGCGGTTTTGGTCGTGTGCGCGGTCAAGTCGTGGACGATATGGCTTTTTGCAGAGCCGCCAAGCAGTCTGGCGTACGGGTTTTGTTTGCAGACGGGGCGCGACTGGCAAGCTGCAGGATGTACCTAGATAGCGGGTCTTTGCTCGGAGGATTCAGCCGCAGCCTCAGCGCTGGCTTTGGCGGGTCCACGCTTGCCATCGCGGCATGCGGAGCCCTGTACGCATGGTCCTTTGTGCTGCCCGCCATTGTGGCATGTGTCACGACCACACAGTCGCCGTGGCACGTTCCTAGCGTCGCTGCCACAGCCGCTGCGTGGTTCGCACGCGGCGCATTGGCGCTGCGATTTCGCCATCCTCTTTGGTCTGTGATCGTGGCGCCATTGGGTGCGTTGGCGCTCCTCGGTATTGCAGCCCATGCGGCCGTGAGCGCGCAGCAGGGTTCGGTGTTGTGGAAGGGGCGTCGCTACGCCGCCGGTACCACCAGCCGGGAGCAGGCATGATCGCCGCGAGCACAGGGGATCGCCGCTCCGCATGGTGGACCAGGGTGGCAACGGGCTACGCGTCTTTGGCACTTAGGCGGCGCATCGAAGGTATCTATGTGCAGGGCTCGGAGCTCTTGCGCGACGCGGCCGCAAAGGGGCCAATCGTTCTGGTGGCGAACCACGGAAGCTGGTGGGACACATTCCTCCTCCTCGTCGTGAACCGCCACTTCGGGCTGCGCGGATACGCACTGATGGACGAGGTGAATCTTCGCCGCCTTGCCTTCTTCGCTCGCGTCGGAGCGCTTCCACTTTCTCGCAGCGATGGCACGCGTGCAAGCGCGCAACTGCATGCAGCTGCCATGCTGTTGCGCGGACCGCAGGATGCTCTGTGGATGTTTGCAGACGGTGCCCAACGGCCCTTTCACGCGCGGCCGCTTCTGTTCAAAAAGGGAGCCGCGCGGCTGGCGACCGAGGCGCAAGCGATCGCGATTCCGTGTGCAATTTCACTCGCTTGGCGCGAACGCCCCGAGCCCGCAATCCTTCTCTCTTTTGGTGCAGGCGTGCAGGACCAAGACGCAGACCGCGCAACCAAGCAGCTCGCTCAGTCCGTCACAGAATTGCTTGACGACCAAACGCAAGCAACGCTGACCGATGCCATGCCGGGCTGCATCTTCGTTGGCACCAGGGACAAGCGCGACGATGGTTTGGCAACGCGATTCCTTGCAGCCTTGTGCCGTCCATGGCGCGAATGACCCCCGCAACCTCAATCACCCAGGAGGCTCTGCTTCGTGCCGTCAATGTAGGCGGGCAACAACAAGGTGCCCAAGAAGCCTTTGGTGGCGCTCTTTGAGCAGCTGGGCTGCGCCAACGTGCGCACCTACATCCAAAGCGGCAATGTGGTGTTCGAGGCTTCACCCAAGCTTGTCACGACGCTTGCCTCCGGATTAATGTGCGCATCGATGTCGACGTTCACTCTGTCGCCAATCGAAGCGTCTCCCGCGCCCCACGCAGCATCAAACTCGCGACCGAAGTCTTTGCGGCTGAGCTCGCCGCTTGCCATCACGCGAGCGCGACGTTTCCTTTCGGAGCCCACGCCCAGAAACGGTGGCTCGGCGTCGAGTAAGAGCTGGCGCGTCGTGCCGCGAACCGTGAGGTCTACACCAATTTGGGCGCGCTCTCCGCGCATGCGAAGCACCCGCCCGTTGGAGGCCACGATCTCGGGGTAGCGCACGGGGTCCAAGAGGGCATTGGTGCGCAGGTACTCGTCGCGCGTGGCCTCTTCGGTGTGCACGCTCTCCGCCTCCACGCGTCCTTCGAACGTGGATCGCGCAAGATCATCTACATCAAAGGTTGCACAGCCCGAAGCGCGAGAAAATCGCCCCTCCACGGTGGCAACGAGCAGGTGTTTCACACGAAATGAGATTCGGCTGGAGGAGGCGTCGAGTGCGCAGTTCACGCTGTTGATCATAGCGCATTCCCAGATCCACGCATCAAGGCAGTATGTGTATCACGCACACACCTATGACCTATCTCCTTACGGCTCGTCTAAGCGTGTACTTTACAATCTCATTTCGGCGGCAATGTACGCCGGGGGAATGGTGCCGTGCGAGAGCACCTCGCTGTGCCAAGCCTTGAGACTGTAGCTGCCGCCTTGGCGCGCCTTGTACTTGCCGCGCAGCTCAAACAACTGCTCGCGCCCAGTAAGATAGGCGAGCGGCTGCGTCGGATCTTGCGTGTAGCGACGGATCTCGTTCTCGGCCAGCTTGCGCTCTAGGTGCACCTCGTTCACGAGCAAATCTGCGGCTTGCTTCTCGGTCATGCCCTCGGTCTGTAGCCCGATATCGATGAGCACGCGCGCGGCCCGCACCAGCGTCCATTCGAGCTGCAGCATGCGCTCCTCGGGCGTGTAGTAGCCGAGCTCGTTCATGAGTTCCTCAGAGTAGAGCGCCCAGCCTTCGGAGAAAATAGCTGCATCTTGCACCTTACGAATCACGCTCTTGTGCTTACGTGCGAACGAAAGCTGCAAGTGATGGCCCGGGTATGCCTCGTGCACGGCCGTGTCCACAATGTCGCCGTGGTCGTTCTCCCGTAGCCACGACTCTTGCTCCTTGGCGGGCCACTTTGGGTCCACTGGCGTAACAAAAAAGAAGCCCTTGCTCACGTCGCCAAAAGGCGGCGGTTGGTCGTAGGCCGCCTGAACGGTTCCACGCTGAAACACGGGTGTGTCGATGATGGAGAGGTCGTCGCCCTCTGGCATGGCGATGGCATCTTTGGCGACCAAGAAGGCACGTGCGCGCGCCGTCTCGTCGCTGTAGGCTTTGAGCAGATCTTCCGCCTTGGGGTGCTTCAGTTTGAGCGCCGCAATCACAGAAGCCACGTCTTTGGCTTTGGGGTCGATCTGCTTGGCAAGTGCACTCATCTCCGCCTGTGTGCGATCGAACACTTGCCTGCCGCGCGCCTTGGTCACGCTGAGTGGCTCGGTGAGACCATACTCGGCCTCGAGCAATTTGGAGAATGCCTCCGCGCCGATGGCGAAGTCCGGTTTGGCCTTAGGGAGCATGGCTTGCAAAAAGCGTGCATAGTCCACATAGGCCGCTTTTGCGGCCTTGAGCGCGGCATCGATTTCTTTGGCTTCCGCGGGCAGAGCTTGCACCAAGAAGCTACGCTGCCCGTCGAAGAACTTGCCGGCCGACTTGGCCGAATCCAAGCCAATTTGCACCCAAGATCGAGGCGGGTCTTTGAGATTGGCTTTGCCTGCTGCAACCACATTGGAGATCTGTAGAACACGCGCCAGAATGCTTTTGGCACGCTGGGGCGCTGGCGCATAGTCGCGTGCTGTCATAAGAAACAGCGCATTCATGGGTGCGGTATACACGGAGGGCATACGAGCAAGAGGATTCAAAACTTCACGTTTCAAACGCCTCTCATTGAGAGCGCCACGCAATAGCCTAAGGTCGACCGCCGTGCCGGGTGCAACATGGTCGCTGTCAAAACTGCCATGCAGGTACGTCTCAAATGCTTGCGCGGTTTGCTCTAGCTTTTCCTCAAACATCCGCCAAGCCGCAAGCCTGCGCGATTCGGCCCCCCTCGTAAGGTCCGTAAGCCGGTCGTCCTGTGAGTAAATACCCAACTCGGTGGCCTTCTCCGGGTACGACTCGACGACGAGTGCAAGGTACTCCTCGGTGAGACGCGTGACCAACTTCGCATTGTCCGATCTTGCCAGGCTGAGGCTACCCTCCCTTGCCACTCTACCTCTTTCGTACAGACCGAATCCGCAGGTTCTATCATCCGCCTCGTCACTGTTACTCGCAGCACTGGGGTCACTTGGACGACGTGCGGCCCCTCCGCACGCAAGCGCGAGCAGCATCACCACAGAACAACCAGCAACCAAAGAACGACGACGCATCCCTCAGGCGATACACCATGCCGGAGCCACGTGAAATAGCGCTCATCGCATCGCCACATGGCTGCATAATCCGTTTATGCTTGCGCTGCGCATGACATCGATTGCACACAAGCTCGGCAGGCTCGATGCCCACCATCGCTTGGGCATCTCTTTTGCTGCTGCTGCCGCCGCTGCGTTCTTCCTTCGAGATGCGTCGGCGCCGCTGCTCACGATGGCCATATGGCTTGCCTACGCTTGCACCAACCTTGCGCTGTGCTGGGTGGTCTTTGTTCAGGCGCACCCCAAGGACTTGCCTGCTCTTTCCAGGCTGGGTGACTCGAGCAGCACTCTCATCTTTGTCTTCGTGCTCGCCGCAGCCATGGCGAGTTTGGGCGCCGTACTGTCCCTGCTCACCACATTGGGCGGATTGTCAGAGGGGCAGAGATATGTGCACATTGCATGCGCCATACTTTCGGTCCTGAGCTCGTGGGCGCTCGTCCATACGCTGTTCACGCTCCGCTACGCGCATCTCTACTACCGCCGCAAGCGTCAAGGGCCCGAGCGCAATGCGTTGGACTTTCCCCACGAGACAGCGCCTGACTACCTGGATTTCGCCTACTTCTCGTTCGTGATTGGCATGACGAGCCAAACGTCTGATGTGAACATTCATGATCGTATCATGCGTCGATTGGCGCTCGTCCATGGCCTGTTGGCCTTTGTCTACAATGTGGTGATCGTGTCGCTCACGCTCAACGTGGTGTCAGGCTTGATGGGCAAGTAGCGCATCGAATGTAGATCGCATGTACCGTACGGCGGTCTGCATCGTGACGGCGCGGCTCGCTGCATCTTCGCCCAATCGTGGGGCAACCTCGACGAGGTCCGCGCCAAATACCTCGAACTCGCGACCGATACGTTCGATGAGAGATGTCACTTGATTGGGGTGCAAGCCGCCTGGCTCGGGTGTGCCCGTGGCGCTTGCCCAGGCGGCGTCGGTGCCATCGATGTCATTCGAGAAGTACACTTGCGTGCAGTGCACATGTTTTAAATGAGCCACCACATCGTCAAGCCACCCAAGACCTTGGCAGTCTTTGGCCCACCACTGTTTCACGCTCAGAGTTTGCTCCCAATGCTCTTGCGTGCGGCCCGTAGCTCGGATGCCCACCTGAAGCAATCGCTCATGGCGACCAAGGATTTCGTTGGCCTGATGCGCCCAGGTGGCAAAGCAGTCCTCAATTCCTAAGCGTGTTTCGAGCAAGTCCGTGTGGGCATCTACATGAACAATGCATGCACCCTCGCGCCCGGCCACAGAGGCATTCACCACCGGGATGGCCGCGGAGTGATCGCCCCCCAACATAAATACGCGCGCTCCCGGGTTCACGCGCCGCAGCCACACAAGCACAGCTTCTGCGGCGCTCAGTGGTGACACAGGCAGCATGCTCTGCGCGTCGCCGTACAAAGCCTCACGTGAGCGGGCCAGTTGCGCCGGCGAGCACATCTCGTCGCTCAGCAATTGTGGCACCACGAACACGTCGCCGATGTCGACCACG
Organism: Myxococcales bacterium; assembly: GCA_043778435.1. GTDB lineage: Bacteria > Myxococcota_A > Polyangia > Polyangiales > Polyangiaceae > JAAFHJ01. The sequence goes on from JAYWGD010000590.1 coordinate 8,031, forward strand.
CCCTCCGGGTAGGCGCCGTGCTCGGCCACGTAGGCACGGCGCAGCTCGCCTGGCCCCAAGTTGGCACCTCGTGCGTAGCCCGCGCCGGTGTCGCTCGGGATGCCAAGCACCACCACGCGCGCAGTCTGCGCCGCGGTGAGCGCAGCCTCGTGCGCGGCTTGCACCTCATGGTCCTCCACCACTTTGTAGAGAGCACGCCCTAGCGCCAGTTGCGCCGCCTTGCCGCTGGACACCAGATAAATACCTTGTCCGGCGGGCCTTAGGAGTTTTGCGATATCGTCATGCTCGAACAAGGTGCACCTCCCCACTGCTCCAGCGCTCCAAGCCCGAAGGCGTGCGTACAACGAGCCTGCCCTCATCATCGATTTCTCGTACAATACCTCGCGCGCCCGTTTGCGCCAACACCTCGAGGCCAGCAAGTGCATGCACCGCATTCAGGCGGTCCAAGTGTGGACCCAATCCCCGCGCGAGCACGTCGTCGGCGAGCTGCGCCACACGCGTGAACAAGTCGGCGGCGGCATGCTCAATGCTGGGCACACGGCGCGTGTACTCTGCAAGGCTTGTGGCACTCGTTTGCAACCCTGGCGGCAAACCTCGTGCATGCAGATTGCACCCGATGCCAATCACCGCACCCGCCACCTCGTCGCCTCGAATCACGCTCTCACACAGAATGCCCGCAAGCTTACGCCCGCCGACGAGCACATCGTTGGGCCACTTAAGTTTCGATTCTGATGCATACTGCATACAAAAACCATGCACGGCCAGGCCCGCCGCCAAGCTGAGCAGCGCAACTCGGCGGGCCGGCAACACGCGGTGAATGACGAGGCTGCCCATCAGGCAATCTCCGGGTGACGCCTCCCACGCGCGGCCCTGCCTGCCGCGCCCCGCAGTCTGCGCGCGCGCCACGATCACCGTCCCCGTTGGCGCGCCCTCACGTAGCGCGCGTTTGGCATCATCATTGGTGGATGCGGTGCTTTCTACCAGGTGAATCTCAATCACAGAAAATCCAAACCGATGTCCACAGCGGGCGCTGAATGCGTCAGCGCCCCCGAGGATATCGCCCCGATGCCCAAGGCCGAAAGCGCGCGGATACGCTCCAACGTGATGCCCCCGGAGGCTTCCAAGAACACCCGGCCCGCAGAGATGGCGAGGGCCTTGGCGACCTGCTCGTCGCTCATATTGTCGAGCATCACGATGTCCGCGCCGGCGTCGATCGCCTCACGAAGCTGAGCGAGCGTATCTACTTCGCATTCGATTTTCGAGGTATGTGGTGCGCGCTCGCGGGCTCGTGCGATCGCTTGGGCCACCCCACCCGCCGCCGCTACGTGGTTGTCTTTGATGAGCACAGCCGAGCCCAAGTTGTCTCGGTGATTGTGACCGCCGCCACATCGCACGGCGTAGCGCTCGAGCGCGCGCAACCCCGGTGTGGTCTTGCGAGTGTCTGTGATTCGCGTATTGCTTCCCGTTGCTTTGGCCGACACATAGCGATGAGTGAGGGTGGCGACGCCGCTCATGCGCTGCAGCAAATTGAGCGCAACTCGCTCACCCATGAGAATCGAACGCGCATTGCCGCGCACTTCAAAAAGCACAGCTCCCGCTTCCACCACGGCGCCGTCTTCAGCGTGAGTCTCGAAGGACAGCGACGCATCCACGGCGTGGAACACATGCGCGGCCACAGAGATGCCTGCAGTGCACATGCGTTTTCGCGCCACACCTCGGGCCGTCCACAGCGCGCCCTCCTCGATGCAGCTCTCGGTGGTCAAATCACCGCCCGACAGGTCTTCGAGCAAGGCACGACGCACCACTTCGTCGACCACAAGCACGGGCAATGGCTGGAGCATGGGACAGGCAATATCACGTGGCTTCGAGGTCGTGCTAGCGTTGGAAGCATGTCGCGATTGCTTGCCCTTGCCGCCCTATTCGCCATTTCGGTTCTTGCCTCTGCTTGCGTTCCGTCGGGAGACAGCCCTGCGAAAGAGCGTAAAGCCGCAAGCACCTCGTGGGCCGAAGATCCGTTGGTGCTTCGTGCGCCATTCGAGGAGAGCTTTGAGCGCAGCATCTCCGCTGCCCCGGATGCCGGCTCAGGCGACGCTCGCGCCATCGTGGCTGTTGCCAACGATTACGGACTTGGCCCCAATTGGTACAGCACTGCGGCCCCTGGCGTCTGGCGCGTGCAGGCTGGCAAGCTTTGTGGCCAAAAGGCCTACAACCACGGAGTTTGGCTGCGCAAACCCATCCCCGCCAACGCACGCGTCGAATTTGATGCCGTCAGTGATTCCCCTACGGGCGACATCAAAGCCGAGCTCTGGGGTGACGGGAAGAGCTACGCCAAGGGCAACAGCTACGTCGAAGCCACGAGCTACCTTGTGCTCTACGGAGCGTGGATGAACACCAAGCATGGCATCGCGCGCATCAACGAGCACGGCAACGATGTTTCATTCGTGAAGGTAGATCCAGGCAGCGGCGAGAAAAAGCAGCTGCCCGTGGCGCGAGGCCAGGTCTACCACATGCGTGTAGAGCGCATAGATGGCAAAACGGTTCATATGTATGTGGACGACACACTTATCGCAAACTTCAACGACGCCACGCCTCTTGTGGGCCTCGGCCACGATCACTTTGGGTTCAACGATTGGGAAACCCCCGTATGCTTCGACAACGTGAAGATTACGCCCAGTCCTCGGTGACTGGGCGTGCTCATCCGTTTTCGCGAGCGGTCGCGGATCGTTGTTGGAAGTGCGCATCCAGCTTCCTTGTGACCCCAAATCCCGCGAGCATGCAGAGGCTAAACACCACCGCAGGAAGGCTGCCCGTGGCCGATGCCACAAGCGCCGGACCAGGGCAAAAGCCCGCCGTGCCCCATCCAAGCCCAAACAGGACAGACCCGAAGATGAGACGCCGATCTACGGGCCCGACCACAGGCGGCGCCGAGGCCCCGCGCGTCGTCCAATACGCAAGCGCATAAACG
>JAYWGD010000591.1:0-10974 GCA_043778435.1 Myxococcales bacterium
AATCGGCTTGCCATTTGTTGTATTTTGTAGTTTGTTCGCACCTACGGGCGACGCAAAAACCGACGAGCTTCGTGCGCAGGCGCAAAAGCAAGATGCTTCCAAGCGGTACAACGAGTTTGTCAAAACCCTGATGGCCCTGGCCGCAGCGGTGGACGACCCAAGTGAGAAGGTGGATCTCTACCTGCGCGCGGCCGAGCTTTATGTCACCAAGTTTGCCAACCAAGCCGAGGCGATCAAAGCCTACGAGGCGGCGCTTGCGGTTGAGTCCGACAACGACACGGCGATCTCTCAGCTCCGCGGCATGTATGAGAAGCGCCGCGATTGGGAAAAGCTGATCTCACTTGACCGCGCGCAGGCCGATCGCATGGTGGATGGCCATCAGCGCGGTTTGCGTTACGCCGAGATCGCCCGACTCGCGACGGAGCGCGTCAAGAAGCCTGAGCTATGCATTGATTTGTGGAACGAAGTGCTTTCGGCCGACGACGGCAATGTGGAAGCGCTCGCAGCGCTCGCCGGTTGGTACGAAAAGTCCAAAGACTTCTCGAAGCTTGCAGACGTGTTGTCGCGCCAAACAGAGTTGACCACCGAGCCCGCACAGCGCGCTGTTTTGCTCGGCAAGCTTGCGACCGTTTACGGCGAGAAGTTGAGCGACGACGATGCCGCGGTGGATGCATGGCGTGAGCTGCTGAGTCTCGATCCCTCCGACCGGCGCGCGCAAGAGGCGCTCAAAAAGAAGTTTCTTCAGCTCGGACAGTGGGACGAGCTCGAAGTGTTCTACGCCGACACCGGCAAGTGGGACGAGTTCATCCGCGTGCTCGAGCAGCAAGAAGCCAAAGAGCAAGACAGCGACGTGAAGCGCGGTCTGCTGTTCAAGATTGCGTCGTTGTGGCTCGACAAGAAGCAAAAATCGGATCGTGCGGCCCGTGCCTTCGAAAAGATTTTGGAGCTCGAGCCCACCAATCTGGACGCGGCGCTTGCCTTGATTCCGATCTACCAGGCCTCGAACAACAGCAAGGCTCTCGCAGGCGTTTTTGAGGTGAAGCTTGGCAACGAGCACAACCAAGAAGAGCGTCTTGCCATCTTAAACGAGCTCGGCGGTCTTTATGAAAGCAAGGTAAAAGACGCGCAACGAGCATTTGATCGCTACGCCGAGGCCTTTGCGCTTGCCGATGACAAAGTGCGCGCGGCAAACGATGTTGAGCGCAGCGCGAAGGCGGTAGGCGCGTGGGAGAAGGTCGTCGCGTTGTACGAGCAAGCCGCCGACGACAGCTTGGATGCGCGCGTGACGGCCGCACTGCGCGAGAAGCTCGGACGTGTGCATCTCGAAGAGCTCAAGGAAACGGACAAGGCGCTTTTGGCGTATCGTGCTGTGATCGAGGTGGAGCCTGAGAACCGCGCGGCGCTGACGGCGCTCGAGCGCTTGTACGGCGAGACGGGTCGCTACAGCGAGTTGCTCGAAGTCTACGAGACCAAGCGCGACCTCACCAGCGACGCGTCCCTGCGCCGCGCGGTGCAGCATGACATTGCGCGTCTGCTTGCGACCGAGATCAAAGACGTGCCGCGTGCGATCTCCGAGTACGAAGACATTTTGGGCGAGGACGCGCAAGACGTGGTGGCGCTCACGGCTTTGTCCGATCTGCATCAATCGGCCGGCGATCATGCGGCCTTTGCCGACGTGCTTCGCCGCAGAGTCGAGTTGGCCAGCAGCGTGTCCGAGTCATCGGCGCTCAAGTTTTTGCTCGCTGAAACCACGCAACACAAGCTCGGTGACGCGGCCACGGCGCTCGAGATCTATCGAGAGATTCTGGGCGTCAACGCAGAGCACGCAGGCACGCAAGCCGCCGTCGAAGCGCTGCTTGACCACGATGACTTGAAGGTAACTGCCGCCGAGACGCTTGAGCCCATCTTTGCCCAAAAGAATGAGGCGCTGAAGCTCGCGCGCACCCTTGAGATTCAGGGCGCTGCCGCCACAAATCCAAGTCGACAAGTCGACTTTGCACTTCGAACCGCTCGGCTTTGCGTTGCGCCTCTTGGGGACAAAGCCCGCGCCTTCGGAGCCTTCCGCACAGCGCTGCGCATCGACCCAACCTTGCCTGCGTCCCGAGCGGAGCTCGAGAGCTTTGTGCAAAGCTCAGGCCTGTGGGCTGAATTGGCTGCGCTCTACAAGGAAGTGGCAGCCGCCGAGGGCGGCGACACGCAGCGCTCTTACGACATGGCGCTCGGGTCGATCCAGAGTGAACACTTGGGCAATGTGGACGAAGCCGCAGCCGCGTTTGAGCGTGTTCTCGCCGAAGATGTAGCAGACAACGAAGCGCTGTCAGCACTGGAGCATTTGTACACCGGGGCTGAGCTTTGGGAAGCTTTGAGCCATGTGGTGGAGCGGCAGGCAGAGGCGGCGATGGATGCGCGCAAGCAAGAGGCGTTGTTGCTCAGTGTGGCTGAGATCTACAAAGAAAAGCTGGGCAAAGACGAGCAAGCCATCAACGCGTACAAGCGGGTTTTGGACATTGAGCCTGCGAGTGCACAAGCCCTGCTCGCATTGGATGCGCTGTACACAAAGTCTGAGGATTGGCCTGCGCTGAGCGACAACCTTGAGTCGAGGATTTCGCTGGCGGCGGCAAGCGAGTCTACAGATCTGCGTTTGCGTCTGGCGGCTTTGCGCTTCGGCAAATTGCAGGACACCGATGGGGCCATTGCAACCTACACCGAAATCCTTGGCGACGATGTTCGCGAAGAGCGTGCGTTGCGCGCGCTTGAAGCCATCGGGCGTTTGCCCGAGGAAGAGCTTCGTGTGGCGGAGCTGTTGGAAGACATCTACCGTCAGCGCGGGGAGCACGCGGCTCGCATTGAGTCGCTGCGCACGCAGGCTCGCCGCACCGAAGATGTGCCTCGTCAGGTGGAGCTGCTTCAGCGCGCTGCCTCCTTGCGCGAGGATGCCGTTCAGGACCCAAGTGGCGCCTTCGACTTGCTGCTGGAGGCTTTGGCCCTCGACCCAGGCAATGAGCAATCGCAAAGTCTTGCAGAGCGCGGCGCCCGTGTGGCCCAGCGTGCGCGCGACTTGGCGCAAAGCTACGACTCTCTCGCCGAAAAGGTCGAGCCAGACAATGCCGAACTCGCCACAGATCTGACGCTGCGCTCGGCCGCGCTGTACCGCGACGAAGTGGGCGACAACCCGACGGCCATTGCTCGCTTCCGTAAGGCGCTCGACGCTGACGCAAGCAAGACGGATGCGCTGCTCTCGCTCGAGAGCTTGTACCGAAGCCAGAGTGACTATGTGTCGCTGTCTCAGACGCTGCAGCGCAAAGCGGAGATCGCGGATGACCTCGATGCCAAGAAGGAGTCTCTGTTTCAAGCTGCGAGCCTGGAGGAAGACGTGCTTGGTCGTCATGACCAGGCTTCGGTCGTGTACCGAAAAGTGCTTGAGCAAGATGAGGCGGACCTCAGAGCATTGGATGCTTTGATTCGCTTGTCGATGCGCTCCGAGAGCTGGAGTGAATTGGCGGAGGTCTACACCAAAAAAATCGATGTGGTGCTCGACGTCAACACGAAGAGGCCGCTGCTCTATCAGTTGGGCGCATTGTTTGATCGCGAGCTAAAAGACACGCCATCTGCCATTGCAACCTATCTGCGTGTACTCGAGATCGACCCCGATGATGCGCAAGCTTTGTCGCGCCTCGATGCCCTTTATGAGCGCGCCGAGAACTGGGACGAATTGCTTGGTGTCCTTTCGCAGCAAGCCGATTTGGCAAACGGCGCCGAGGAGCGTGCAGGATTCTTGTTCCGCACGGCCAGCGTTTGTCACCATCGTTTGAATGACGGCGCCCGCGCCATCGAGACCTACAAAGAGGTACTTGGCGCGCAGCCCTCTCATGCTCCATCGCGCGCCGCGCTTGAGGAGTTGACCCGTGGGAGTGCTCTGCTCGCGGTGCCAGCAGCCATTGCACTGAGTGATCTCTATGCCTCCACGGGCGAGACCGAGCGTCGTATCGCATCGCTCGAGGTGCAAGTCACCCACGCGGAGGACGACGCACAGCGCTTAGACTTGCTGAGCGACATTGCCTCTCTTTATGAGACGAGCTTGGCGGACTACCGCGGAGCTTTTGAGGCCGCAGCCCGCGCGACGCGCTTGGATTTGGCCAACGTGGATCAGCGCCGCTCTTTGGAGCGTTTGGCGCTCGCAGCTGATACTTGGCCCAAGGTCGCAGCGCTCTACGACGAAGCGTTGCCCTCCATCCACGACGATGCCGACACCTACGTTTCTGTGGGGCTGCGCACCGGCGAGATCTACGAGCGAGTGCTCGGCGACAACCACAAAGCCATCGAGCGCTACCGTTTGGTGGTGGAGCGAGACGACAGCGACGATCGCGCCTACGCCGCGCTTGACCGATTGTATGAGACCGAGCAGCGACCTCGCGAACTTGCGGGCGTGCTTGAGCGTCGCGGCGAGATGACGAGCGATGCCGACTTGTCTGCAGGGTACACGTTCCGTTTGGGCCACATCCGTCAGCATGCGCTCTCCGATGTGCCCGGCGCGGTGAAGGCTTATGCTCAAGTTCTCGCGCAGAATCCAGACCATGCGCCGAGCCTCGAGGCCGTCGAAGGGCTGTTCGCCGGCGGCACCACGAGTCTCACCATCCCCGTGCTCGAGCCCTTGTATCGCGACGCTTCGTGGTGGACGAAGCTCATCCCGGTGCTGGAGGCAAAGCTCAAACAAGCCGTCGAGAAGGATGCGCGCACTGAAGGGTATGTGCAGATTGCATCCGTGTTCGAAGACAGAATGAGCGATACGTCCAGTGCGCTCAATACATGGGTTCGTGCGCTCAAAGAGGATCCTCGCGCCGAAGACGCGCACGCAGAGGTGAAGCGATTGGCGGCCGTGACCGACGATGGTTGGGACACAGTGGCCAATGGCTACGCCGATGTGCTGGCGATGTTTCCGGATGATGTTCAGGTTCAAACCGATGTGGGGCATCGCCTCGCTTCTGTGTTTGAGAACGAGCTTGGCGACTTCGACAAGACGGAAGAAACATATCGCTACGTGCTCAGCATTGACCCGCTTGATGTGGTGTCGCTCACGGAGCTGGATCGTATCTACGTGGACACCGCGCGCCCTACAGAGTTGGTGCAGATTCTCGAGATGCGTCGCAAGGTGCCGGCCTCGAAGGACGAGTCGGTGGCTCTTTGCTTGCGCATGGGCGAGCTCTACGAAACCGAGCTCAACGACAGCGCGCGCGCGGAGACGGTGTACCGTGCCGTGCAAGACACACTCGAGCCCGAAAACGAAACAGCTCTTGCGGCTCTCGCGCGTATCTACGAGCAAAACAGCTCCTGGGATGCGCTCATGCTCGTGCTCGAGCGAGAGACCGAGCTCGTACGCGGAAGCTCTTCAGAATCGGATGTGTACGCCAGGATGGCGTCACTCGCGGCGTCTCGATTGGGAGATTCGCGCCGTGCCGTTTCGCTCTGGACAAAGGTCTCCGAGCTACGCGGTGAAGACGAAGAGGCTTTGCTTGCACTCACAGCGCTGCACGAATCGCGCGGCGAGTGGGAGGAGCTTGTGGCCACCCTCGCTCGGTTGGCAGAAGTTTTGCCCACCGATGACGAGCGCATTCTTCTTCATGAGCGCCGCGCCACGGTCCTGACCCAGAAGTTGGGTCGCGACGACGAAGCTATCTTGGATTGGCAGCGCGCGCTTGAGATGGACCCTCGCAATGTCGCGGCACTTCGCGCGACTTCGGACATCCGACGTCGGGAGAACAATACGCCCGAGCTCGTCTCGTCGCTTCATGCCTTCGCCGATCGCGCCGAAGGATTGGTCGACCCAGAAGAAATTCGGGCGGCGTACCGAGAGTTGGGCAAGGCGTACGGCGGCGAGCTGCAGCAGCCTCTCGATGCGGCCGATGCATGGCGGAACCTGCTTCAGAGCGGGCCAGACTTTGAAGCCTTCGATGCCCTCGAGGCAATCTATCGCGCCAGCGAGCAGCCGGTCGACGTGGTCGATATTCGCATGGCGCGTGCCGCCGCGTTCACGGAGCCTGCGAGGAAGATTGCGGAGTACGAAGCCGTCGCGGCCATCTGGACATCGGAGCTCGAAGAGCCAGATCAAGCCACGTCGGCTTGGAACCATATCCTCGAAGTCGACGCGGCCCACACGCTTGCGTTTGGCGAACTCGAACGGCTGCATACTGCAGCCAAACGTTGGGAGCCTCTGATCGAGCTCTATCTGCATCGTTTGGACACGCGCGAGACCAACGGCGAACGCGTCGAGATTTTGCGCAAGATCGCACGCGTGTTCGAAGAAAAGCTGGACGACAAAAACCAGTCCTTCGACGCGCTTCTTCAGGCATTGGAGCTTGATTTTCACGATCGCCAAACGGTGCATGCACTGGAGCAAGCCGCTCAAAGCACAGGGCGTTGGGCGGAGGCCATTCAGTCGGTCCAAGCTTGGCTCAAAGCCGCAAGCGATCCCGCCGACAAGATTCGTCTCTGCTTGCATTTGGCCAAGTGGTACGGCGACGACCTCGGGCACCCAGAGTACGCGCAGCCGTACTACGCGCAGATCGTTCAACTGGAGCCCAACAACGTTGGAGCGATTCGTCAGATGGCCCAGCTCTATCGAAAGAGCGCCAACTGGCCGAAGTATGGCACCTCACTGCAACGTGCTTTGGACGTGGCAACGACCGACATCGATCGCAAAGAGATTCTCAATGACTTGGGCGAGTTGCTTGACAAGCAGATGGATCAGACCGACCAGGGCGTGGAGTACTTCCAGCGCGCGCTCAAGGTAGACGCCAACTTTATTCCGGCCATCGAGAACCTCGAGCGCATTCATGCCGCGCGCGGGCAGACCCGTGAACTGTACGAAATTTTGGGTCGCAAGGTGATCGCACAAGGCGACAGCGAGGACTTGGTCACGACCAAGCTGCGTATGGCCCAACTCGCCGAGCAGACGCTCAAAGAGCCGACGCGTGCCGCGCAGAACTATCGCGAAGCGCTTGAGAAGGACCCTGGCTCGAGGGCCGCCGTGAAGGGGCTCGTTCGTGTCTATACCAGCCTTGGCGCATGGTCTGAGCTCGCGGATGTGCTTGTCACCGAGCTTGAAATGGCGACGTCTGCGCGAGAGCGTGTTGATGCACTCAAGATGCTTGCGAGTGTGAATGAGGAGCAATTTCTTAAGGCAGATGTTGCGGCGGCCTATCTTGCGGAAGCCATCGACGCCGATCCGAACGACGACGACGATGAGGCGTATTCGGCTCTCGCCAGAAATCAGCGCAAGCTCAAGCGTTGGGATGATCTCGTGGTGACGCTGGAACGTCATCTCGACCACGCCAATGAGCGCGTCAAGAAGGTTGCGCTCTACACAGAACTTGCGGGCGTCTATGGCGAGCAGCTCAATGAGCCCGAGCGTGCCATCGATGCGCTACGCAACGTGACAGACCTTGATCCAAATCATGTCCCAGCGCTCGAGGCGTTGGGGGCCATGTACGAGCAAGTGGAGCGACATGGTGAAGCGGTCTCGGTGCTGTCGCGTGTCGCAGATCTGACCTCTGATCCGGTCCGCAAAGTCGAGTCTCTGTGGCGCTTGGGCCGCACGTTGCAAGACAAGGTGGGCGACGTAACGCTGGCGCAGGACAAGTTCGAAGCTGCCCTCGACATCGATGCTACTCATACGCCCAGCTTGGCCTCTGTCAGACAAATCGCACTGCTTGATACCGACTTCACCAAGGCCGCAAAGTTGTATGAGCGTGAAGCAGTGGCCACCGCAGGGCCGCGTCAACGCGCCAAGTTGTGGGTCGATGTGGCCCGCTTGTACGACGAGCAACTCGCTGATCGCGTGAATGCGGTTCGGGCTTGGGGCGAGGCATTGCGCTCCGACGAAGACAACGAGGACGCAGCTGAGCCTCTTGCGATGGATCACACTTCGAAACAAGAATGGGCGGCGGCCGAGCCTCTGCTCGACATGTTGGTGCGCAAGAGCGCCAAACGTGACCGTGCCGCCCAACACGTGCTGCACAACGCGCTGGGGCTTGTGGCTTACAACTTGGGCAACGACGAGAAGGCGCTCAAGTCTTATCAACAGGCGCAACAGCTCGACCTCACCAGTCAGCAAAGCATTCGCGGTATCGCGGATGTCTCGTTTCGTGCCAGAGATTGGGGCAACGCGCTCACCAACTACCAGAAGGTGCTCACGGCGCTGCCCGAGGATGCCTACGAGCAAAAAGCCGACCTCTATCACCGCATGGGCCTCATCAAGGTGAGCCAGGACCAAGGCCGTCAGGCGATTGGTCACTTTGAGAAAGCTCTTTCGGTCTCCGGAAATCATCGCCCGACGTTGAACTCGCTCACGGAGTTGTACTTGGATGCGGGCGACTTCAAGCAGGCCGTTGCGTACAAGCGTCACTCACTCGATGACGTGGTGGATGGCGAGGAGCGATACACGTTGCTGCTTGAGATCGCCGACATCTGGGAGAAGCGAGAGAAGAGTCTTCCGAAGGCCGTCGAGGCGTTGGAAGAGGCGCGTGATCTCAAGCCCAACGACTTGCCGCTGCTCACCCGCATGGTGGGTTTGTACTCGCAGGTGGGCAACTGGAACGCGATGGCCGAAATGCTGGAACGCATGGCCGATGGCGAACAAGACCCCAATCGCAAGGCCACGTTCTTGTACACCGTCGCGCAGCTTTATCGCGACGCGGACAAGCTTGGCGACAGTGCACGTGCGGTCGAGATGTTCGACCGAGTGCTCGACATCCAACCACAAAAGCTGGAGGCCTTCGAGCGCATTAACAAGCTGCTCACCGACGCCAAAGAGTGGAAGCAACTCGAGCGCGCCTATCGCAAGATGCTCAAGCGCGGCACGGGCACCAACACCGAGCTCGAGCACACGTTGTGGCACGGCTTGGGCATCATCTACCGCGATCGCATGTCCGATTCGCGCAGCGCACTCGAGGCGTTTAAGATGGCGCTGCGACTTCACCCCGAAGACGGCACCGAGCGCCAGATCGTGGCGGAGCTCTACGAGGTCGTCGGTGAGAACGATGCGGCTTCGGCCGAATACGAAGCCATGGTAGCGTCCGATCCAACCAAGCCAGATGCGTACCGCGCGCTCTATCGTTTGGCGACCGCGGGCGGCAACATTGACCGGGCGTGGAACATCTGTGCGGTGCTGTCATTTCTGAACTTGGCGGATGCCGGAGAGCGCGAGTTCTTCGAGGCACATCGCCCTCGTGGAATGCTGGCCATGCGCGCACGTGTCGACAACGAAGCGTGGGTGCGTACGTTGATGCATCCCGATGAGAATCTCTTCATCGGCAAGATCTTCGAGATGATCACGCCCGCTGCGATGGCCGCGCAAGCACGCCGCTTGCAGGCCGAAGGGCGCTTGCCGAAACTTGATGCCAAGTTCAAGCAAGACCCTGCAACCAGCACCGTCACCTTTGCCAAGACCTTTGGTTGGGGAGCCCAGGTGTTGGGCATTCAGGCGCCAGACCTTTATGTGCGCAACGATATCGCGGGTGCTTTGGCAACGATCCCATCGATCCCGCCGGCAAGCGTTGCAGGCCAGACCGTGCTCGCAGGGTTCTCGCCGCAGGAGCTTGCGTTCATCGTGGGCAAGCACCTCGCCAACTATCGTGGGGAGCACTATATCAAGCAGCTATTTCCCACGCTGGGAGAGCTGAAGCTCATGTTGTTGTCGGCCATCAAGATTGTCGCGCAAGACTTCGAAGTACCCGCGGAAATGGCTCAGGCTGTCACTGTCACGGCGCAACAACTTGCGCCGCTCATGAACCCAGTGCAACGTGAGGGCTTGCGTGTGGTGGTGCAAAAGTTCATCGCCGATGGAGCGCGTGCAGACTTGCGTCGTTGGATGCAAGCCTCTGAACTCTCGTGCGCTCGCGCCGGCCTCGTGCTCGCAGGAGACTTGGACATCGCGCGCAAGGTGCTTGGCGCAGAAGCGCAAACGCCGGGCGATCTTTCGGCGCAAGACAAGCTCAAGGAGCTGTTGGCCTATTCGGTCAGCGATTCTTATGCGCAGCTTCGTCGTACCCTCGGGGTGGCCATTCAAGGATAGTTCTTGGCCGTTCTAGGCGGCCACGCGCAACTCGGTGTGTGGGTGTGACGATTGGGAAGCTTCTACGGAGGCCCCCAATGCAACAAGAGTCAACCCATCGTGCCGTCATTTCACAACAGAACCCCGCACTTCTCGAAGTTCACGAGGAGCGCGGGGTTCGTCTTTTCTCGTTGTCACGCGCCATCATGTGCATTGGCAGCGCGGCGAATGCGGATGTACGTCTGCAAGACCCAACCGTCAGCAAACATCATGCGGATGTAATCTGGTTTGATGGCGGGTACTGGATCGTGGACGCGGGCTCCAAAAACGGGATCTTCGCCGGCGGCGCCAGAGTCGAGCGCGCGCGATTGTTGCCTGGCGCAGTGGTGTGCCTAGGCGGTGCCGTTCTGGTGGCCGTCTTTCGCGACGAGGCCACACCCATCAACGTCGCGCCATTGGATGGCCTCGTGGGTCGGAGCACGCAGATGCTTCAGCTTGCCGCGCAAGTGCGTGCGCTCGCCAAGCTGTCGCATCCCGTGCTCGTGATGGGAGAGACCGGGACAGGAAAAGAACTGGTGGCTCGGGGCTTGCATCGCGAAGGCGTTCGCGCCAAGGCCTCGTTCGTCGCACTCAACGTGGCCAACTTGCCGCGCGATCTTGTGGAAGCGGAACTCTTCGGCCACGAGCGCGGGGCATTCACGGGCGCCACGACATCGCGCGGCGGTGCGTTCGCCGAGGCGCATCGAGGCACGCTCTTCTTGGATGAGATTGGCGAGTTGCCTCGGGAGGCGCAGCCCAAGTTGTTGCGTGTGCTCGATGGTTACGGTGCGCGCCGGCTCGGCAGCGATGGCCCCGAAGCGGTGGCCGATGTTCGAATCGTTGCGGCCACCCACGTGTCCTTGCTCGATGCCGTGGCGCGCGGCGAG
>JAYWGD010000592.1:0-3529 GCA_043778435.1 Myxococcales bacterium
CGGCTTCGCCGCTTGCGGGATGCGTGTGGAGTGGATGCAGAGCAGTCACGCTCGCGGCTTCGCCGCTTGCTGGGAAAGGCTCGCGGCTTCGCCGCTTGCTGGGAGAGGCTCGCGGCTTCGCCGCTTGCGGGATGCGTGTGGAGTGGATGCAGAGCAGTCACGCTCGCGGCTTCGCCGCTTGCGGGATGCTGCCTATTTTTGGAGGAGGGGAAAGCCCATGGCTTTGCGTTGGGCGAGGTAGCTTTCGGCGACTGCTTTGGCGATGCCTCGGACGCGGCCGATGAAGCGGGCTCGCTCGGTGACGCCGATAGCGCCGCGGGCGTCGAGGACGTTGAAGCAATGGGCGGCTTTGCAGACGCAGTCGTAGGCGGGGAGTACGAGCTTTTTTAGCGGGTCTTCGCTTCGTGCAAGCAAGCGCTTGGCTTCTAGCTCGTGGCGGTCGAAGGCTTCGAAGTGGGCCTTCACGTCGGCCTCCTCGAAGTTGTAGGTGCTCCACTCCCATTCGGCACGCTTGGCAATTTCGCCGTAGGTCACGCATTCAGACCACATCACGTCGTAGATGCTGTCCTTGTCCTGCAAGTACATGGCGATGCGCTCTAGGCCGTAGGTGAGCTCACCCGCGACGGGCTTGCAGTCAATGCCGCCGACTTGCTGAAAATACGTAAATTGACTGATTTCAAGGCCATCGAGCCACACTTGCCAACCCAAGCCCCAGGCGCCCAAGGTGGGAGATTCCCAATCGTCCTCTACAAAGCGCACGTCGTGATTCTCGGGCTTGGTGCCGATGGCTCTAAGCGATTCGACGTACAGATCTTGGATGTCCAGAGGCGCCGGTTTGAGGATCACCTGAAACTGGTGAAATTGCTGCAAGCGGTTTGGGTTGTCGCCATAGCGGCCGTCGGAGGGCCTGCGAGATGGCTCCACATACGCCACGTTCCATGGCTCCGGTCCGATCGCGCGTAGAAAGGTCGTGGGGTTGTATGTGCCTGCGCCCACTTCGGAGTTGTAACCCGGGACCAGCACGCAACCGCGCTCCGCCCAGAAGTTTTGGAGTGTGCGGAGGATGTCTTGGAAGTACATGGCGCTGGCACGTTCATGTACCGGCCCGCCCCAAACCTTCAAGCAAATTCACCGTTGCAGCTCCGCGCGGAAGCCCTGTCGTTGGTTCGCCAAGATATTGCAGAGTGCAGACAATGTCCTGGCATGGTTGGAAAGCCCGTGCCGGGGCCCGCGCTGATGAGCCGGATTCTGCTTTTGGGACAGGCGCCAGGGCCGCACGAAGAAAGAATTGGCCAGCCTTTTGCCTGGACGGCGGGGCGCACGCTGTTCCGATGGCTGCAGACTGCAACGGGAGCGCCAGAGGCCGTAGTGCGTGAGCGCATCTACTTTGCCGCGGTTGCGCGTTGCTTCCCGGGCAAAGCAAAAGGCGGAGGAGATCGTGTGCCCACCCGCCATGAGGCAGATGCATGCGGTATTCATCTATTTCGCGAAGTGGCGTTGCTTCAGCCTTTGCTGGTTCTGCCCGTGGGCACGCTCGCCATCTCACGCGTGTTTGGGTCCGCGTACAAGCTGGTGGATGTTGTGGGGCAGAGTCGTCGGGTCTCCATGTACGGTATTGAGATGGACGCCATCGCGTTGCCACATCCAAGCGGCTTGTCCACCTGGCCACGCTCGGAGCCTGGCCTCAGCTTGCTGCAAGAGGCGTTGACGCTGCTCTCCCACCATCACGCAATCAAAGAGGCTTTTTTATGAACACGCCAAACGTCGAATCACAATTGCATGATCTGCAAGAGCGCTATGCATACCTTGAGCGCGTGGTCGAAGAGCTCAATGGAGTGGTCGCATCGCAAGGAAAATTGCTGGACCGTGTGCTCTCGGAGCTTCGCGCAATGGCCGAGCGCACGCAACCTGCGGCGGGTGCTGTCGAGCCACCGCCGCATTACTAAGCGCGCGCAAGTAAGAGGGCATACAACCCACCATAAAGCGCGCGGCGTGGTAGGCTTCGCGAAGCATGGGACTCGCAATTGGAATCGACTTGGGCACCACGAACACCGTGGTTTCGGCGGTGGTGGATGGCGTCGCGATCACGCTCGCAGACAATTCAGGCCATCGCCTCATCCCATCAGTGGTGGGATTTCCAACGCCGGGTGAGGCTGTCGTCGGCAATGCTGCACTGGAGCGTCGCTTCTCGGATCCTTACAACACGATTTACTCGGTGAAGCGACTCATCGGGCGGCCCTGGAACTCACCCGAAGTGCAGGAAAATCGCTCGCGCTTTCCATTCACGTTGGCGGAGGGGCCCAAAGAGTCCGTTACCGTGATGGCTCATGGAACGGCCTACACTCTCCCCGAGATCAGCGCCTTCGTGCTCCGCCGCGCCAAGGCTTTGGCGGAGGCTGCGCTGGGAGAAAAAGTAGACAAGGCTGTGATCACCGTTCCGGCCAATTTCAATGAGCTGCAACGCGCTTCCACCAAAGTCGCCGGGAAGCTCGCAGGGCTCGAAATCTTGCGCATCCTCAACGAGCCTACCGCCGCTGCATTGGCCTATGGACAAGGACTGAGTGGCGCCGAACGCGTGCTTGTCTATGACTTGGGAGGCGGCACTTTCGATGTCACCGTGCTCGAGCTTTCGGGCCGTGTGTTCGAGGTGCTTAGCACCGCCGGCGACACACAACTTGGTGGCGATGACTTCGATATCGCGCTCACCGAGCGTCTTTGCGATGCCTTTATTATGCACCGAATGTTCGATCCGCGAACCAACTCCATTGCCTATGGCCGCGTGCGTATCGCTGCCGAAGAAATGAAGCGTGCGCTCTCGAACACCGACGATGTCGTCGCTCGTATCGAAGGCATCGGAGCCGGTGATATCGGGCATCAAGCCAGTTTGGATGTACGCGTCACGCGTGCCGAATTCGACGAGCTTGTGGACCCGCTTGTAAGGCAAACCGTCGACGTTGCCATGCGCGCGCTCGCGGCCGTGAACATGACCCGCCGTGATATCAATCACGTGCTTTTGGTGGGAGGGCCGACGCGCATTCCTCTGGTGCGTCAGCGCCTTACCGAAGCGTTTGGGCGACCGCCCACAGGCAGTGTAAATCCTGATGAGGTCGTTGCGTTGGGGGCCGCCATTCAGGCTCATGCGCTCGCGCATGAGGCCGACACGTCGCTGCATGTGGGTCGCACCGCAGCGGCCGTTGTTCGCACTGAACAGCGCGGCGGCGAAGCGCCTCAAAGTGCGATGGCGCGCAGTGGCATGCTGCATTCCTCGGGCGGCTCCGCGATGTCGGACGGCGCCATCCAGGTTCCCACCGCAAGCCAAGTACGCACGCGTGCACAACGCACCTTGCTCATCGACGTGACGCCGTTCAGCCTTCGCGTCGAGACAGGCAATGGGTATTCCGACGTCGTGATCTTGACCAACTCTCCCGTGCCTTGCGATCAGACGCGTGTATTTTACACTGGGCGAGACAACCAAAGCAGCGTGGTCATTCGCGTGGCCCAAGGCGAGGCGTCTGCGTTCGGCCAAAAT
>JAYWGD010000593.1:0-3527 GCA_043778435.1 Myxococcales bacterium
GTAATCTGTATAGTAAACGTGCCCGCCAAGTGTCTCCGTCCCGAACGAGACGACCTTCGCCGGCATGGCTTGACGAAGTACACCGCCTACGCGTCGACGTACTGTGATGGTCCCATTGTTGCCACGCGTCGTTTGCTCAAACGCACGCCAAATCGCTGGCGGAATCACGTTCGGATCTTCGCCGCCGGTTGCGACGGCTGCGCCCGTGACGCCATCCACCCGCCACGCCACGTTCAAGTTTCGGTACACACGCTGCCCTCTTGGCCTGCCGCAATTTGCTGCGTCATGCAGGCATGGTTCTGGGAAAATCACACTCCATTCGAAGGTGGTGCCGTAGCTCAGCGTGAGCATGACGCCGTCGCTCACGCCCGATTTGTCGGCGCTTGAATTGGTTGCGAAACGTTGGGTGACGATGGAGCCTGATGTGGTGGGTTGGGATCCTGAAAACTGCCACTGCACGGTCGGCGCAGGCATGCCTAGTGGAAGGTATTCGCCTCCCGTCGGATAGGTGATGCTCGCAGGGTCCGCAGGCTCGAGGCCTGTGGGGACGAACGTCGCGGGCAGAGGGGCCGTGCCTCCCGCCAAAACCCACGGGTTGAACCCTCCGGCCAGACGAGGACCATCGACGCTCACAACTTTGACACGCACCGGCACCTTCAGCGTCGCGCCCAAAATGGTCGTGCCGCGCCGCGTATCGGCATGCACAACAATGTCATCGGCAATGCCGCGCGCGAGTTGCAGCAGCCCATAGGTCGGGCCGTCGTTGCCGGGGCGCAACGTGTCTTGACCCACCGCGAGGACGTCTTTCCGGTTGGCTGCATCGACCGACCACGAAACCGGGACATAGTACGATGAGTCTTCGGGGTCGGCCGCGCCTGTGCAGCCAAAAGGACCTAATTTTGCACGTAAAAGTGGCGGATTGGCGCTGGTCTGCCCGTTGATGCGAACCACTTGTCCGCTGGAGGGCGAGAGCTCCGTGACCACCAGTGCCGGCTGGAGGGTGTCTTTGGCGGCGTTGAGTCCGTAGGGCGCGACGATCGGGGTTTTGGGGGCATCGTTACGGACCAACGCCGGAACGACGCTGAGTGTGGTGCAGGTATCGGCCGCTCCTGAAGACTGCAGGCTTACTCCCGCCTCGGTGGCCACAACCCCTGTACCTGCATCTAGCCCAATGGGGTCGTCAACATATTGAATGCACCTCGGATCGCAGGGGCTGTTGCAGTTTGTCGGCGCGGCCAGACCCAACAACGAGATCCCATTGCCAGCATACATGTGTGTCGAGCTCACCTTTGAAGTCGGGCCCGCAGGAACGCAGGCGCCCCAGGCGCTGTTCGCTTCACAGGTGCGAGACCCCAATTCACAAAGCACGTAGTCTGCGCCAACGTCCTTTTTGATGCCGCACGCTGCGGTCTCACCGATGGTCTTACACGCACAGTCCTCTGCCGTGCCATGGCAAGCCTGACCGACTGCCGCAACCAGCTGGCGGTTACGAGGCGTCGCATCCGTGTTCGCGCAAGAAGCCGCGACGCCAACAGAGAGTGCGCAAACCACTGCAACCCAAGACCGATTCAGCTTTGACACAAGACCCCGAGCTCCCTAAGTTTCAAGTGTACGGGAGGTCCCGAGATCGCACCACGACTTCGAGCGACGATTTTCAAAAATGTCGTGGGAGACATTCGTGCGCCAACATGGACGCGCGGGTCTCTTTTGGCCTGTCTACTTTTTCAGCACCGATGTTTGGCCATTGCCTACGCATCCGCCCCAAACGCCGTTACGTTGGCAACCCAAAGCTCCGCCTTCGCACAGCGTGTCTCCGTTCTCTAAGAGAGTTTTGATGCTGCAGATCACGCTGGTGTCGGTGCCGGGCGTGCAGGTGCAGCCCTCGCGTTGTGCTTTGCAAACGGGTGGCCCTGAGTCAAGTGCGGCGACGGTACCTGCTCGCACTTCGGTCTCGTCACTTCCGCAAGCAAACATACAACATGCAAACAACCATGCGGTGATGCCTGCACCCTCTTTGATTCTCGTTCCCAGGTTCATCTCCTAAGCCTGCGGGATGTTTGCCCGGTGCGCTTCTCATTCTTCGGGTGAGCCGCATCATTTAGTGCGCGTGACGATCGCGCATGTGAGCTGACGAAGGTGCGCATCGGAACAAGCGTTTCGTGAAGGGTAGGGAATCGTATGTACAATACCCGAATCATTTGTTCGGTTGTGTTGATAGGAGGGCTTTCGGGCGCAAGCTCGACATTGTCTGCATGTGCCACGGATTCAGATCTGCGCGCAGCTCCGCCGTCTTTCTCGACGGAGCCTGCAGGCGCATGCAACGAGCCGGGCTCGTCTCAGCTGTGCGGCATTGAGCGGTCGAGAACCAGCAGCTCGGTCGTGTGCGAAGCGGGCCGTCGCACCTGTGGCGCGGCCAATCAGTGGGGGCCCTGTGTGGGCCAGGGAGTGTCAACCAATGTTGCGCGATCGGTGGGCGGCGCTGGGCTTTCGCTCACCACGTTGGGGGCGGAAGTCAATTGTGGCAGCCCCTGCGATCCCAAGTGCAAGGTTTTTGAGGACGACCCCATCGGGCTCGACGCCGGCCCTGGCTTTGTGGCGACCGACGCCGGCCTTCGGCTTGCGGGCGGCGCCGGTGACGGGAGCGTGGCCACCTCGTGCACGCTCACCGTGTCGCCCGTCGTTGCGCCGGTTGCTGAGGTGCTCATTTCGGGCATCGACGGAGCGGGTGCCGTCACGTCGGCGTCCGGGAATCATCAGCGATTTCGAGCGTATGAGGACTGTGGATCGGGGCCGGTACAAGTCTCACCTCTTTGGGGAACCGATGCGTCCGATCGTGTGCAAGTTGCAACTGTTGGCCTTGAGGGTGACCTGGAGGTGCTCGATGGGATTGCAGCGCCGGTGCTGGTGACGGCTGTCTACAATGGCTCGCGGGCGCAAGTGTCGGTGCCTGTTCGCATCGTGCTTCCTACCGAAAAACCTGTGTCCACGAACGGATCCTCGGCACTTCAAAACGATGCCGATTTTTCGTCGCTGGATGCCAGCCGCGCGGCGGATCCGGGCAAGACGCTTTATCCCTATTCGGGAACCTTGTTCCCCACCGAGATGGCGCCGCCCGTCGTGCAGTGGACCAAGAGCGGCCTCGGCGCGTCGTCGGTGCGCATCAGTCTGGTGTTCACGCCGACGGCGTCGGCCTCTCCGTCCTTTGTCTGGCGCACCCTCTTTGTCGAACCCGACGAGGGGCGCTCGCTCAAGGCCATTCATGACGCGGACGCCACAGTGGACGATGCGCCGGTCCTCAAATCTGCGTCCAGCGGCGGCTCGCAGAATCAACGTGTCTACGATTTTAATGCCCACAGCGTGATCCCCAAAAATGTCTGGGCGGCCTTCGAACAGTCGGCACGTCCTCATGCGAACAGCGCAGGCGTGGCCACCAACGCAGGCGTGGCGACCATTGTACTCGAGCGTTTCGCAGGCGGGAGTGCCCGAAAGTCCAAGAACATCGGCCTCGAATTCGCGGATGGGTCCAT
>JAYWGD010000594.1:0-3527 GCA_043778435.1 Myxococcales bacterium
GAGCCGGGTGTGTGGAAGGGTGGCCGAGTGGTCTATGGCTCCGGTTTTGAAAACCGGCGTAGGGAAACCTACCGGGGGTTCGAATCCCTTCCCTTCCTCAAAGCGTGTGCGCCGCGGTCAGACAGCGCCCGGCGTCGCTTGGGCGTCCTCGCGTAGGAGACTACGCTGCGGGCGTCCCTGCGCTAGCCGAACGCCGTCTGCCTCGCGGCGCCCACGCTTTGAGCAGGCATTGGTGGCTCGCGCTTTGCGCTTGCGGGAGAGGTGAGCGGGCTCGCGCTTTGCGCTTGCTTGCGATGCGGCTAAGTCTCGCCAAACCATTCTCGTCGCACTCTCCAGTGTGCGTGATGGCCGCTTCTCATAGGTCGAGCCGAGCTACACGCGTGGCAGCACATCTGCTCCCAGGTTCCTGGATTGCTGCGAAGAAACGAGAGTGTGGCGCTCAACATCCCAAATGTCACACGGGCTGCATGAGCGCTCACCTCAAAGCTCACGTAGAATTGTGGGTATGTCAGTAAGCCATCGATTTCGTCACGTTAGTGGAGTTCTTGGGTTGATGGCCACTGTTGTTGGGCTTGGACTTGCTGGCTCGTGCGGAAGCGACGTCGCGATCGCGCCCTCCTTCGAACAGGATGCTTCGACCTCGAGAGTGCTCGCCAACGACGCTTCCAACATCGCCGGAGATGTCGCGCTTAGCGACTCGGGTACGTTGCCCGATACGGCAGTACCGGTACTGGGCGCATTGCCGGCAGGATTTGGAATGGGCGTGGCGCTCGCAGGGTTTCAAACCGAGATGGGCTGCCCCACCATCGAGGCCGCGCGGTGTGAAGACCGCGGTTCGGATTGGTACCAATGGATCACCACGGAGAGGGTTTTGAACAACCCTCTTTTGTACATGTCCAAGGATGCGCCGAGCACAGGCCCGGGCTTCTATGAGCTCTATAAGCAGGACATCGCGCGTGCTTCGGGAGCATTGGCCGGCCAGCTCGGAGCCAAGGTATTTCGCACATCGTTTGAGTGGAGCCGATTGTTCCCACGAGCAACATTTGCGCTTAGCGGCCACGCTGCGATGCGCGCGGCGGCGGACCCGGATGCTCTTCGATACTATCACGACATGCTCTCCCAACTGCGCGCACGCGGCATGCGGCCAAGCATCACCGTCACACACTACAGTCTGCCGCTCTGGATTCATGATGGTGCACTCTGCAATCAAGATGGAATCGATGCATGTTCGGCGCAGGGGCTCGGTGGATGGGCACATCCAGATCGAAGTCGCATTGTGAACGAGATCGCAAAGTATGCGGGCTTCCTGGGCCAGGAGTTCGGGGCAGAGGTGGATGAGTGGGCGACCGAGAATGAGCCGTTCTCGGCAGTGGTGGTGGCAGGCTATTTGCTTGCAAGCAAAGACCGATCCAACCCGCCCGGACGTAGCGCGTTGTGGATGAGCGTGCCCGGTGCCAAGCGCGCCACCATGGCCATGATCGAAGGCCATGCACGTATGTATGATGCACTTAAGTCCGCGGATAAGGTGGATGCCGATGGCGACGGCAAGCCTGCGCAAGTCGGCATGGTCTATGCCTTCACCAAGATAGAGCCACTCACCGCCAACGACGGAGATGCCCGCGCGGCTCGAAGCGCGGAGTACTTCTTTCATGACATCTTCATGAGTGGTGTGGCCTTCGGCAAAGTCGATGAGGACTGGACCTTGGGCGCAGGACGGGGTGTGTACCGCTCCGATCTCGCAGGCCGTTTAGACTGGCTGGGCGTGAACTACTACATGCGGTTTGAGGCTCAAAACTCAACTGTTTCCACGTTGCCGTTCATCTCTCCCCTCATCACCTTCAACCTCACGCGTGGCTTCGACACCGAAGCGCCTGGCGGCTTGTACGATGTGCTTCTGGGCGCTCGGAGATACGGCGTACCGCTGGTCGTCAGCGAAACCGGCTACGTGCAAGACGACGCGAAAAAAGCCGCCGCGTGGACGGTCCAAACGTTGGAGCAAACCAGGCGCGCGGCGGCTGCAGGTGCGGATGTACGCGGGTATTACGCCTGGTCGCTCATGGACAACTACGAATGGAACCACGGCATGGACATGCGCTTTGGATTGTACGCAGTGGACCCGCGCACCAAAAACCGCACGCTGCGTGAATCAGGCGCAGTATTTGCCGCGATGGCCAAGGCTCACGCGGTGCCGCCCGCATTGTTGGCGCGCTACGCCGGCGTGTTTCCTCGTTAGTGCTTTGCGCCAGGTTTGGCTTTTATGCTTGTTTTATCGCCGACTATTGAGCACCTCCAGCAGGATTTGGGGCATTGCCCTTGGGTATGCGTTTGAGATCTTTGGCCGAAGGCGGAACAAGATTCAACATTGCATTGATTCGTTGTTTTTCAGATTTGCGTAGCTCTTCGATGACTCCAGGCTGATCAGAAATGCGAGTGCTCCACGTGTAAACGTAGACGTGGCCCTCGCGTTGGAACAGACGCACGACGCAATACTCTCCCGCGGAGAGTTGGCCGCGTGGGACCAAGGCGGAGACGAGCAAGAAGCTATCGCTGGCCCCTTTCTCTCCTTTGATCTGACGAGCCTCAAACAAAACGCCGTGGCTGCGATGATTGGAAGCCGTAGCCTCTGCAGCCGTCTCAAGCCTCGAGTGACCCAAATCTCCGAGCGACAACATTTCCCTCCACCCGTTCAGGTCTGACTGGTCTGTGGGAGTGTACTCAAAAAGCTTCACACCGTCATGCCATCGGTACACAAACTGCCTTCCTTCAAGCACGACAGGTGGCGGATTGAAGATCGGTTTCGCCACCTTTTTGGATAAAGGTCGCACCGGCTTTGAATGCGCAATCGTTGAGGAAAACCAGAATGCCGCCATCAACGCGGTCATCGTACTACGCAAATAACGGTTTATCATGGGGGCTTGAGTCTACATTCCGTCGGCGACAGCACAAAGACATGGTTGGTGTCGCCACCTTGCTTGAGCCGCGCTCTTGCCTCGGCGGGGGACTATCCTGGCCGATGACTCTACGGAAGGGGTTGCCCAGAGAGAATCTCGAACTCGTTTTTTTACGACGCCATCACGCCATCACGCGTATCCGTGCGTAATGCACGCATGTGCTTTGTCGCTCTAGCGCTTGACGCTGGCTGGTGGCGCCGTGCCCACATTTGAGTCGTGGGCCAGTGCATCACGCATGGCGGCGGTGAGCAGGCGCACGGTGGCTTGGGTCACGCGCGTTCCGTGCGACCACAGATTGAGCGAAGTGTCTGATTTCCAATCAGACACTTCAATCTCTTCTAGCTCGCCTCGCACCAAGTAAGGCTGCGCCACCACAGAGTGTGCGGCCACCAGCTGATCGCGCTCGGCGGCTAGCCTGAGTCCCTCTTCTACATGCAAGACTTCATCTCCGACGAGCCGTGCCGATGCAGGCAAGGGGAAGCCGTCTTCGCCGCGCAAGAGTGTTTCTCCTGCCCAATACACCGGGCAAACGAACCTAGCTCCAGTGAGCTCGTTCACGGTCACGCTGCCTGCATA
>JAYWGD010000595.1:0-3524 GCA_043778435.1 Myxococcales bacterium
CCGCAACGATGACGAGTGATGCTGAATGGGGAGCTGCGATATATAGCAAAAAAGGCTGTAATTCTTGTCACTCCATCGATGGAAGTGCGGGTACAGGGCCTACGTTTAAGGGCGTGTATGGGCGCGAAGAAATTTTGACCACCGGCGAGAAGATCAAGGTGGACTCAAACTACATCGTTGAATCTATACGCCTGCCTCAGAAGAAAATTGTGAAGGGTTACGAGGGCGGAAATATGCCAGCGTTTCCGGTTGGCGTACTCAACGAAGATCAGTTGAACGCAGTCATCTCTTACCTGCAGACCGTGAAGTGAGCGGAGCAACCATGAGCACAACAACTGCAACCACCTCAGTAGAATTGCATGACACCGCGGATGCGGTCCATTCACATGACACGCACCACGCGCACTTTCTTGAGGAAAAAGGCTGGCGATCTTGGACCCACACGCTGGATCACAAACGCATTGGCGTGATGTATCTGGTAGCGGTGCTGTCTTCCTTCCTGCTCGGCGGTATTTTTGCCCTGCTGGTTCGTTTAGAGCTGTTCACTCCCGGTCGCACCATCATGGACGCGAGCACCTACAACAAGGTGTTCACCATGCACGGCGTGGTGATGGTGTTCTTGTTTATCATCCCAAGCATCCCCGCGGCGCTCGGCAATATGATTTTGCCGATACAATTGGGCGCCAAGGACGTGGCCTTCCCCAAGCTCAACTTGGCGTCACTCTACATTTATGTGTTTGGCGCCTTGTTTGGTGTCTACTCGATGGTGTCGGGAGGACTCGACACAGGTTGGACATTTTACACGCCTTATTCTTCGAATTTTTCGAGCACGAGCGTATTTCCGATGCTCTTGGCCGCGTTTATCATGGGTTTCTCGTCCATTCTCACCGGCGTAAACTTTATTGCCACGGTACATACGATGCGTGCGCCTGGCCAAAACTGGAAGCGCTTGCCGCTGTTCATCTGGGCGCTCTATGCAACCTCGATCATTCAGATTTTGGCGACGCCAGTGCTTGCCGTGACGCTCCTTTTGCTTATGGCGGAGAAGCTTTTCCACCTACCAATCTTCACGCCGCAGTGGGGTGGGGACCCGGTGCTTTTTCAGCATTTTTTTTGGTTCTACTCTCACCCCGCCGTGTACATCATGATTGTGCCAGCGATGGGGGTCGTGTCGGAGCTCATCTGCACGTTCTCTCGCCGCGCGCCGTTTGGCTACATGTTCATTGCGATGAGTTCGATGGGGCTCGCACTGCTGGGCTTTCTGGTTTGGGGTCACCACCTTTTCACAGCGGGCATGAGTGAGAAGGCCACGATGGTGTTCTCGGCGCTCACTTTTTTGGTGGGCATCCCCTCTGGTGTGAAGGTGTTTAACTGGTTGGCCACATTGTACAAGGGCTCCATCAGCCTGGCGTCGCCGATGCTGTGGGGCTTGGGATTTATCTTTCTGTTCACCATCGGTGGGCTCACCGGATTGTTCTTGGCTATGCTCGCGGTCGATGTACACTTGCATGATACATACTTTGTCGTTGCTCACTTTCACTACGTCATGGTCGGCGGAACCACGATTGCCTTCGTAGGCGGGGTGCATTATTGGTGGCCCAAGTTCACAGGCAAAATGTACAACGAGCGCTTGGCGCGGATTGGTTTTGCGCTGGTATTCCTCGGCTTCAACGTCACCTTTATGTCGCAGTTCGTTCTTGGTTCACGTGGCATGCCGCGTCGCTATTACGACTACTTGCCTGAGTTTCAAACGCTGCATCAGGTCTCCACCGTTGGATCTTGGATGATTGGAGCCGGCTTCTTGGTGTTGCTCTACATGTTCGCGCAATCGCTGAAGAGCGGCGCCAAAGCGCCTCGCAACCCTTGGGGCTCTGCAGCTCTTGAGTTCCAAACGGGCACGCCATTTCCGGCACACAACTTCATCGAGCAGCCCGTCATCACGCGTGGCCCTTACGACTATCACTTGGCCACTGATGCCGAGCTTGCGGAGAACTGAGGCCAATGATGAGCACTGACGTCGCTAGTCAAACCCCTTTTCAAGAAGGCGAGCACAAGGAGCACGCGCATCCTTCGTATCTTGCGCATCACTTCGATACTCCTGCGCAGCAGTTTGAGGCCGCCAAAGTGGGCATGTGGGCTTTCTTGGTCCAGGAGCTTCTCTTCTTTGCGGGTATCTTCGTTTGCTATGGTGTGTTTCGCACCTGGTATCCAGAGACGTTTTCAGCTGCAGGGCATCAGCTCAACCGCCAACTCGGTGCGATGAACACCATCGTGCTTTTGGTGTCCAGCCTCACGGCTGCATTGGCCGTGCGCTCCGCTCAGGTGGGGGACCGTAAGGGCACGTCGCGCTACTTGCTTGTCACCATCGCCTGCGCCTTCATCTTCTTGATTGTGAAATACTTTGAGTATGCACACAAGTTTGAGGCGGGTTTGCTACCTGGTCAATACTACGCGCCCGTGGCGTCGCACTTGTCTGGCACGACGCCGCTGCCAGGCAATAGTCATATCTTTTACAGCATCTACTTCGTTGCGACGGGTATTCATGCCATCCATATTTTGGTTGGCATTGGCGTTCTTTACTGGACGTATCGACGCAACGAACGTGGTGACTTCTCTAAGGAGTATTACGCTGGCGTCGACATGGTTGCTCTCTACTGGCACTTGGTTGACTTGGTGTGGATCTACCTGTTCCCCCTTCTTTACTTGATCGACTGAGGCACCCATGAGTCATCCTGCACATGCCGACGACGGCGCTGTTCATTCGCACATCGCCCCCGTGAAGTTTTATGTGGCCATATTCGCCGCGCTGGTTGTGCTCACGCTGCTCACCGTGGGGCTTTCCTACATTCATCTTGGTGCCGCCAACCTTGCTATCGCCATCATGGTTGCAAGCATGAAGGCGGCGCTGGTGGTTGTATTCTTCATGCACCTCAATCATGACAACCGCTTCAACTCGGTGCTCTTTGTTGGAAGCCTGATGTTCATTGGGATTTTTTTCGCCTACACAATGAACGATACCTCCGAGCGTAAGAACGAACTCAATGATGTGCAGGGCAACTACGTGTACCTGGGCGAGAGTGAAGTGGTAGCGCCCGGTCGTATGGAACCACGTGCCGAGGTCAAGCCTGCGGCACACGGTGGTCATGGTGGATCGGCCGAGCATAAGGTGGCGCCCTCTGCTGCAGGTTCAGATCCCGCGCACGCTGGGCACTGAACAGCAACTGAGCGTCGCGCCGTGTCCTCAGAACGCGATCCTCAAGAAACCCTTCCGGCGGAGTCCGAGATGATCACACGAGCGACGCGGCCTTCATTGGCTGCACCGCTCGCTATGTCTCCGAACACGGTGCCGCTTCAGGCTTCCCTGAGCGAGCCGCAACTACAAGGTAATCAGCAGGTGGACGGGCGTGCTGCATCGCGTGTTGTGGCCGATCGATTTCTTCTCGGTGCCGAGTTGGGCACGGGTGGAATGGCCACCGTGTACGCGGCAGAGGACTTGCGTCTGAGGCGCGAAATCGCCATCAAGA
>JAYWGD010000596.1:0-3521 GCA_043778435.1 Myxococcales bacterium
CGTACATCATGAGGGGCGAGGAAAAAAGGGAGCTCCGGAAGATGCGCGTTGCGCGAGGCCAGGTGCGTGACTTGGGCGAAGTTGAGCTCGGCATCGATGCGCGCGTCCCCGTAAGGGTCGTCCTCGCGTGGGGCCAGGGACGCGGCAAGAAGCAGCCCAAGGAGCCGTGGGTCATCGCCACGAGCCTGCCCGCATCCGAGTACTCCGGCGCGCAGGTGGCCGCGGCGTACACGAGACGCTTCAACATCGAGCAGAACTTCCGAGACCATAAGTCCCTGCGTTTTGGCTTGCAGATGCGTGCAGTGAACATCGCAAGCCCGAAGCGATGGGATGCTTTGCTCGCGGTCGCAGCCGTCGCCGCTTGGGTCTTCACTAACCTCGGACGACACATCGAAACGACAAAACAGCACCTGTCATTTCGTGCCAACACCGCCAAACATCGAACGCACAGTCTGCATTTTCTAGGCATGCACTTCGTAGATAAGTTTCGCGAGTGGTCAAAGCTTAGACTTGGAGCCCAGCAATTTATCACGCCGTTCTCTTAGGTGCGTTTATGCGGGGATGAGTCAGCGCCAGAGGGGCTGAGCTTGTTCACCAGCTCTGGCAAAATCTCCGCCAGTCCGCCGGCGACTTGCGCATGTGGCAAACCCGAAGACTGAGCCATCTGCGCAATGGCATCGCTGCCCAAGACCTTCGTCAGTGCGTCTGCCCCAATGGGTTGATTGGCTCCGGTAGAGAGCCAAGATGCGGCCGCATCTCCATGCCCTGCGCCCTGGAATTTGGCGAGCACTGCGCCAATGCCACCATTGGCTTGAACGTACTGCATCGCGACCGGAAGCAACGTTGCAAGCAGCGCGCCATTGCCCCTTTGGTTGCCACCGAGCAAGGAGCCAAGCATGCCGCCTAACCCGACCGCTTGCTGGCCCTGAGGGGCGCCACCAGACAGAGCACCACCAATTGCTTGACCCACCAAATCGCCGAAGAGTGAGGACATGAGTTTCTCCTAAAAATGCTGCGCACAAGCGCACGGAAAATGGCTGGCTCGAAAGGGCAAAAGCGCCCTTAAACCGACCACCAAGGAAGGCAGTCTGACAGCAGTTCCGGCGCTGCACGACTCCAATGCGCGGCAGCATGCCTGCAGAGCCGCGCGATTCCGCGCGACAGCCTGCCAATGGCTGCACGCATTTGTCACGGCTGCCCCTGCAGAAGTCAGGCTATGGTCAGCTGCCATGCATTTTCCTGACTGGGCCATCGAGATCCTGTTGCTTGCTGCCCTACTCACGACAGTGGCGATCTTTGTGCGACGTTTGCCCAAAGTAGAGATGGGCCATAGCGACGCATTTTTGCGTCGACGCGTCTTCAATTGGCTGCCGGTGGGCCTTAGCTACGCAATGCTTTACATGGGCCGCTACAATCTCAATGCGACGGTTGGCACGCTGTTTACCAAACTTGAGTTCAGCAACATCTACGGCATCGGAGCTCTGGTCTACGGCCTGTCGTTCATCATCAACGGCCCGATCACCGACCGTCTGGGTGGTCGCAACACCATATTGCTGTCCACCGTGGGCGCCTCTTTGGCCAACGCAGTCTTGGGTTTCACCATCGCGCGCCACACCGGTACAGGTGCCGCCTTGGTCCCCATGGCGACGATTGTCTACGCCGTAAACATGTACTTTCAAAGCTTTGGTGCGGTGGCCATTGTAAAGGTGAACAGCTCTTGGTTTCACCTCAAAGAGCGCGGCACATTTGGGGGCATTTTTGGCATTCTCATCGCACTAGGTTTGTACTTTGCATACGATTTGGCGCCGCAAATTGGCCGAACATTCGGGCTCGCTTGGGGCTTCTATGTGCCGGCTATTCTGCTCGCAGGGTTTGCGATTGTCGACGCACTTGTCGTCCGCGATACGCCAGGAGAAGCTGGCCACAGGGACTTTGCCCTCGGCGATGCGACCGAAGAAGGGCCTCGCCTCTCGCCGATGCATGTCGCGGCACGCATGCTCAGCAACCCAGCGCTTCTCACCATCATCGCGATCGAGTTTTGCAGCGGCTACCTGCGCAATGGTGTGTTGCAATACTACAAGCCTTTCGCTAACGAATTGGGGCGCAAGAGCGACTTTGTGCTCCTCCATTGGGGCTTGCTCAATTGCATGGCAGGCATCATGGGCAGCATGGTCGCCGGTGTTATCTCGGACCGCGTGTTTGGCTCGCGCCGCGGCCCCGTCGCCGCAGTGCTCTACGGTGTGATGTGTGTAGGAACGCTCTTGATGTTTCCTACGTTGTCGTTCGCACTCGTCGGCCCGGTGGTGGTAATGATGACACTGGCCATCATTGGTGTGCATGGGATGCTCTCTGGTACGGCCAGCATGGACTTTGGCGGAAGCAAAAATACGGGCATTGCGGTCGGCATTATCGACGGCTTTGTTTACTTTGGAACCGCCACCGTGGCCTTTGTCATGGGCCGCATTTTGCCTAGAGATGCATCGGCGCACGATGTTGCCAACTGGTGGGTGTGGCCAGCGGCGATGCTGCCTGTTGCTGTTGTCGGATTGCTGCTCTCTGCACGCATCTGGAATGCGCGCCCCAAGTCTGGCAGCTCAAGCCATTAGGGTGTCGAGGGCGCTGCGGCATCACTGTCGAGTTCTTCGCCCTCGTCGTGATTGTCTTCGTCGATGCCTGGCAACTGCAAATCTGCCGGGAGATCGAGCCACGGCAGTGCATTGAGCTCGTGGCCCGCGCTCACGACCATTGAGTCGAATGCACCTCGTTCCTTTGAAGGCACAAGCTCCACGCCATCCATCTTGAGCGAGAGTGGGTCTACAAATCGGCCGCCGCGTTTAACCGCGAAGTGCAAGTGAGGTCCCGTCGATCGGCCGGTGGTCCCCACGTAGCCAATCACGTCTTCCTGATCCACACGCTCACCTGAGCGCATTCCTGCTCGAAAGCGCGAGAGGTGGCAATAGACCGTGGAGATACCCAACGCATGCGCGATCTCCACGCGATTGCCGCAAGGCCCAGACGGCCCCACTTGAGCCACGCGCCCGTCGGCCGCCGCGAAGATGGGCGTACCTGTGCTGCCTGCGTAGTCGACCCCCGTGTGGGGCATGATCCGATGGAGCACAGGATGCATGCGGCGCATGTTGAAACGGGAGACCACGCGGGCAAGCGGAATGGGGGGCCGAAACATACCGCGAATCGGGTGCCTCTGCTGCACATCAAAGTAGGTGCATTGCGCACAGTTTTCTGGCCAAGCAAACACCCTCAAGCTTGTGCCTTTTGGTCCCGAAGCTTCAAGAGCATCGATACGCTCATAGCGAGCGAATTGCCCATCGATTCGGTCTTCCGTGTAGATCACACGCATGCGCAATCCTTGAGGATGATCCGTAAGCTGAGCTCGTCCAGACAGCGCGTCGTCGAGAACATGAGACATGCTTGGATCCAGGCCCGCAGTACGAAGCGCATCCGGGATATCGGTGCGCACCAAGAGCGAAACCGTCTTACGCGTGCGCTCTGCAACTATCTTG
>JAYWGD010000597.1:0-3512 GCA_043778435.1 Myxococcales bacterium
CCGAGCTCGCGCCCTCCGGAAGCTCCAAGACGGCCAAGTCGGCTTGATTGGGCAAGCGACCTTCGTGCAAGACCACTTTCGCGCCTGCAGGGGTTTCAATCTTGGTGAGGCGGCGCGCCAACATCAGCCCGGACGATTGAACATCGTCGCCCATCGGCACGACCACAGTGGCTTTCACGCCCAACGCACGAAGTGCTTTGGCGAGGCCCTCGATGGCATCCGATGCAAACGCCGAAGCCTGGGTAGAACGAAGCGACGGCGATACGAGAAGGATATCCATGGGATTTCCACCTACCACGGACGCCGGGGGTGTAGAAGGGCCGTGTCACTCAGTCGACCATGGCCCGCATCAAAGAGACCCCGCTTGCCCGCCCCGAAGGCGTCGCCGAAGGCGCTGTCGTCAGCGTGTTTCGTGTGCAGCAAGAGATGGCTGGCATGCGGCTCGACATGTTTCTCACGGCCGAGTTCCGCCGCACCAGCCGCTCCAAGGCGCAGGCCATTGTACGCTCTAGCGCTTACGATGCGATGGGGGCACGCATGAAGCCCAGCCGCCGCGTGCAGGCCGAGGAACGCATCTATTTGTGGCGGCCCCCCTGGGATGAAACGCCGGTCCCGACCAAGATCCCCGTCATCTACGAAGACGACGATTTGCTCGTAGTGTCCAAACCCGCGGGGCTGCCAGTGCACCCCACTGCGCGGTATCACAAGAACACGCTCATCGTGATGCTCAAGGCCGAGCGTGAAGGGTTCTTGTCGCTCGCGCACCGACTCGATCGCGAGACCAGCGGCTTGCTCATCCTTTGCAAAACGCCGGAGGCCGATCGCGGCATCAAACACCAATTTGAAGACCGCGACGGCCTCACCAAGGTGTACCGCGCCATCACGTGGGGCCTGCCGGAGAACCACGAACTCGGCGTCGCGAAACGGTTTGAATGCAACATGTGGCTGCCTGACAAGGCGCACTATGGCGTCAAAATGGAGATCACAAGCTCGCCTGAGGCCATGCACTCAAGCACAGTATTTACACTGATAGAATCAAGGAAAGCGCCCGACGGACAAACTTACGGCTTGGTGCGATGCGAGCTCGAAACGGGTCGCCAACATCAGATTCGTGTGCATCTTCAAAGCTTGGGCAGCTCTATTGTAGGCGACAAACTCTACGGCCCCGACGAGACCCTCTTTGAGCGCGGAGCCGACGGTCTGCTCACGGCGGACGATCTCGACGTACTCGAGTTGCCACGGCACGCGCTGCACGCCGCCGAATTGGTCCTGCGGCACCCGATGACCGGTGAGCAACTCAAGTTGACGGCTCCCCTCCCCGAGGAACTAAGCGCTTTTTGGCAGCAGCTCAGCCCCATGGGCACATGACAGATTCACGAAAACGAACACCTCATCTTCTTAAATACGCCAGCGTTTTGACGGAAAGGAGTGACCGCCGCCTTCAGTACCTATGCCCGCCCCGCGCCATTCTGATAGCGTATCGGGCTCTATGTCCGCGCCCAAGATGTGCCCCAAGTGCTCGATGCGTTATCCGGCGACGGCGAGCGTTTGCTTCTTTGATGCCAGTGCTTTGCTTGAAACCACAGACGAGCGCATCGGCACCACCATCGCCGGTCGCTATGTCATCGAAGGAACGCTTGGCCAAGGCGGCATGGCCACCGTATACGAAGCGCGAAACAAGGTCTCGGGAGAGCCTGTTGCGATCAAGATTTTGTCGCGCGAGCACCTGAGCGACGCTGTGGTCATCGAGCGATTTCGGCGCGAGTCTCAGCACGCGCAGATGCTTTCGCATCCCAACATTGTAGAGATCTACGACTCGGGTCAAACAGAAGACGGAAGCGTCTTTTTGGCCATGGAGCGACTTCGCGGCAAGACCGTGGCCGAGGAACTCAGCGTGGGCGCGCTCCCGACGGCGCTGGCCATGCGCATCATGACGCAAACAGCGCGAGGGCTTGCTCGCGCCCATGACTTTGGCATTGTGCACCGAGACATCAAACCCGAAAATATTTTCTTGGAGCACATCGAAGGCGCTCCTTTACGGGTAAAAATACTCGATTTTGGGATCGCTCGGTCGCCCAAAGACACGAGGCTCACCACCAAGGGCGAGCTGTTCGGAACGCCGGCCTACATGTCTCCAGAGCGCATCCGCGGCACCGGCGAAGGCATCGGCGATGACATCTATGCACTAGGCATCACCTTCTTCGAGATGCTTGCAGGTGAAGCTCCGTTTACGGGCACGAGCCCGGCCGAGCTCTTCGTCAAGCATCTGACGGAAGCCCCTCCAGACTTGGCCGTGCGAGCTCCCGATGCGCCAGCAGAACTCACCTTGTTGGTGATGCAAATGCTCAGCAAGCTACCGAAAGACCGGCCGGCCGATGCGCATCTGGTCGAGACCGTGCTCACGCAACTTTGCATCGAAGTGCTTGGCGAAGCGCTCGCAGATGTCATCGAGATCAAAACGGATTCTCGACGCCCCATCGGGCAAATGGTGCGCGACCCTTGGACCGAGCCCGATGCGATCATGCAGATGGTGCTCCGGACGGTGTTGGACCCAAAGTCGCAAGCCTCCAATATGGCGCATGCGCTCGCCAAAACGCTCGATGAGCACATGGCCACGCGTGAACAAGTCCGAGTCGATGCGGCACGACTTGAAGGCCTGCGTGACGAAGCGGACGCACACATGCGTTTGGGCCGACAAGAGCTCGGAGACAAGATGGACGACCTTGGGCGCTTGGCGTCTTCGGCGCGCGATCGACAGCGTCACCACGACGATGCGATGATTGCATCCAGGCACGAGTTGGAAAATGCACGCGGCCAGTACAGCCCGCTCTCGGAGGCGGTTCGTGTCGAGGAGACCAAATTGTCGAGCGCCCACGCCGTGCGACGTTTGGTGGATCTGCATCGAATGGCTAGCGATTTGGCCTCTCAAATCGGCGAAGCACAGATACGTTATGCCGATTCTGAGGAACTTGCGGCTGCCGAAGAATTGGTGCTCGGCGATCTGGACGACAAGATTCAGGACATCCGTGCACAGCTCACCGAACTCGGCAATCAGATCGAAGCCAAGCGTGCGGGCATCGCAGATCAGATGTCCGTTGCCACAGCGCGGATGGACGGCATCGAGCGAGAAGTTCGTATGGCCTACGCCGAATTGCTTGTAGAGTGCAAAAGCCTACCTGCCCTGCACGATGCACTTCGCGAATCGCCTGCCGCGGCCAGTGCGTTCCCCCCCCGCATGTCGGGTGCCGGTGAGATGATTGCTCGGGCCGCTGCATCTTTGGCGCCGCCCAAGCTCGACGGCGGCGCATGACCGTGCTGGCCCTGGCGCATACCGTCTACGGCGGCGCACATCTTTTTAAGCACGACACTCCCCAAAAACTGGGTGGGATCGCACTGCGTGTATTCCACAAGTATCTCTCCAACGACGAAGAGATGGATACCGTGTTCGGGCCAGGCGCGCACACCTGGCGAGCAGACTTGAAACAGCGCCTAAGCGAACGGCCCGTCGACGA
>JAYWGD010000598.1:0-3496 GCA_043778435.1 Myxococcales bacterium
AGCCAAGGGCGGAAGCGGCGGCGAAGAGCACTATGCGGCGCTCGAGCAGCTACGTACCGCCGCCCTTTCGACGCGTACCGACAAGCAAGACAGTGTGGCCGTCGAATTGGCTAGCGACGACCAACACAAGCGACGATGCGCGGCAGAGCGGATGCTAGATACATGAGTTCATGCTCAACGGTCTCATGCGCGGGTGGCATCTAGGTTGGTACGAAGGTTTCGAAGCGCAAGTTATGAAGAAAACGTGGACGACTTTAGCGCATCGACATAGCCACCGGGTTCTCGCTGACCGCCTTCTCGCAGTCCACCGAAGTTGGACATCGGCGCCCCATCATCTTTGAGACCCAGCGCCGCACCAAAGGTGGCAAGCACCCGGTTGTTGTAACAGTTGGCGGCCACGACTTGCCCGGTTTTTAGTCGTCCCCCGCAATTGCCAGCAGTAATGAACGGGACATTGTGCTGCAGATGGTCGCCATCCGCCTGCTCGCTTTGGGCGATCACCAGGCCTGAGTCCAATACGCCAGCGTCTTTCAGACCTTGAACGATCTTGGCCAAGCGACGCATTGTCCACCTGTTCGATGCAAAAAGTCTGGATTCAAAGATATCCCCGGGCTCACCTGGTCCCGCGAGACTGTGGCTATAATCGTGAGTGCCGAGTGGGGCCCCATTCTCATACTCGGGAGTCCCTCGAGCGTACATGTCCGTACCCTGAGTCGCCTCGCTTCCTTTTGAATGCAGCCTAACAACAGGAGTCGCGCCACATGCGACTCCTAAAACGGCGAGCTCGATCAACGCATCCTCGTTCTGCTGGTGAAATCCTCGCGCCATGTACTTTTCAAAGTACTCGGGGTTTCCCAGCCCAACATTTCTATCGGCGGAACTTCGGACATAGGTCATCAGGGTCGAGGACTCGACAGGAGCACCGCAGCTTGCAATAGAACGCTCAGCCGAGCGAACTGCATCCAGATGCGCATCAAGACGAATCACGTCTGCACGAGACAAACGACCACTTGTCCGAACCCTGTCCAAGTCGCCCTTCACGAGGTCGTTGACGCTACGGCGTGACGCAAGGAGTTCCTGCGGTCGCGTAATGGCGAAGATACGTGCGTACACCTCGAGGGGTCTGAACGTGGTCTCGCCTACTGCGAGATATCCATTGCGGTCTAGTGCCCCGGCCTTCTGAATGTAGGGACCGACCACGCCTCCAGCACCACCCGAACCCTGCAGATACAGCGGTGTAATTTTGAATTCACGGGCCGCGCGCTCCACCAGGTCTTCGCTGAGGGGCAGCGCGTTGTTGTGGTTTGAGCGGTCGCCACCTCGCCATCCGCACCCCGAGCCCGTCAGGCTTTGCACACACCCGTTTTCGTGGTGTTCGATTTCACCTCTGGGATTGTTCTTTCCATTATCGAGGTGGTCTACCCCACGAAGAAAGTTTATGTGCTGGGCTACTGCTGCAAGTTCACCGGTGGCTCGTCCTGCACTCAATGACGCCCGCAAGTCCACCTCCGTGATGGTGGTGCCGCTCGGCACTGGTTGGCCCAGAGGCCAAAATTGCTCCTTGTGACGCCCCCCGCCTTGGCTCACCCCGTTGTAGTGGGAAAAGACAAAAAGATAAGGGTTTGGTCCCGCTGCTTTTGCCGTCTTAGGCACTAACCCCTCAAGGAACGGCAACGCCATTGTGGCCCCACCAAGTCCAACCAAAAATCTGCGACGGTCTAACAATGTCATGGCGTCTCCGTCAGTTTGCGCGTTCTAAAAGCAGGCCCAAGAATCACGATGCGGGCGATATCCTTCGCTGTCAAAGGGCCTTTTTTCGTCGCTGCAACGACCCGCGCGACAAGGACATCCTCTAGGGTAGATTTTTCAAAACCGAGCAAATAGTGGCTCATTCGACGCGCGTAACAAGTTTGCGCTTGTGTGCTCGCCGCCAGTGCCGTCATCAGTTCCAGGTGCGACGAGAACCGGACTTCCGCGCCATCGAGCGACACCGTGCCGCTCGCATCAATAACCTCGGTGTTGTCCATGGTTTGGTACTGCCCAACGGCATCGAAGTGCTCAAATGCGAAGCCTTTGGGATTGATGACCGTCGCGTGACACCCCTTGCAAGTGCCAGCACTCACTGTGTGTTCCAAGCGTTTGCGCGAGGTTTTTGCCTCCGTCGGAAACGTTTTCGGAAAGTCTTGCGGCTCACCATTTCGGTACGTCTCGCACATCACATTGTGCAGCATCGCAAGGCCGCGACGCACCTGACGTCGCTCCGCAGTGCCTGCCCCCCAGGCAAGCCAACCGGCACGTGTCAGCACTCCCGCTCGGTTCGCATCGAGCGTCACCTCCGTATACGCGCTGTCGCTGAAGCCCGATGGGTCGAGACCATACAGGCGCGCGGTCGCCTTGTTCACAAATGCCTTGCGCGTTGAAAAAAGCTCCGAGAGACCGCCGCCAGAATCAATAACTGCCGCCACCGTACGAAGCATGTCCTGGCGTAGGTGTTCTCCAATGCCAGGCACGAATCCAGGAAAGCGCATCGCATCTTTCGAGAGAGCCGGGTACTCGTGTGCAAAGTACAACTGTTCGTGAAAGCGCAGCAATCCCTCTCGTGCACGTGGATCGGCCAAAGCGCGGTCGACGGTTTCAGACAACTTCGCATCCGAAAAGTCGCCAGCATCAACGCTCCCAAGCATCGCGTCGTCCGGCGGTGTGTCGTAAAGAGCAAGGCTCAAACGTGTCGCCAACTCGAAGGCTTGCAAAGGCACACGGTCATTGACCGGCGTCACCGGCTCCCCAACCGCGGTGCGGTACACGAATCCTTGCGACTGCAGCACCGCAACCATCACGCGCCTGGCGCCCGCCTTAAACTTCGCTGCGTCATCCGCGCCTGGCGCGTCCGAAAACGGTCTCAACCACGCTGCAAGTTCATCCGGCAATGGCGAACGGCGCCAGGCCCGCTTCAAAAGCGCACGCGTAAACGCCTCGGCCCTGCCCGCGCCTGCTTGCGGCGCATCACCTGGCATGAGTGCCGCCAGCCACGCATCACTTGCCAGACGAGCATCCACAACAGCCTCGGCAGCGTCCTGGTGCTGCAAGTAGCTTACAGAACTAAAACCTAGCGTTCCCTCGTCATTGTCGAAGTGAAACTCACTTGGTTGTACCTTTGAAAGTCGCGCGTCCACGTCGGAAGTGAGCCGAAGTAGCTGACGCGCACCGGACGCCCATTGGTTCGGTGTAAGGCGCACATACCCCATGCCTCCCGCGCCGCGCTCACGCTCGGCGGGATCCCCAGGCTGCCCACCAATTGGCAGGATGCCGTCGGGCACACGCGCGGTGCCTACATCTCCAATGCTGCCCGTACAAGACGCAACCGTAATCGCAATCAATCCCGCTGCAATCATTGAATGCGTGCGCATGGAGTATCGTGCATCCAGATTTTTGGAACGGCCACTCTCCAGGATCGAATTTTTTCGACTGCAAAGTACTACGGAAAAGCGGAGTCGAA
>JAYWGD010000599.1:0-10818 GCA_043778435.1 Myxococcales bacterium
GCTCCGAACGCGGTGACATTGGTCACCACGCCCTCGAGCGCCATCTCCGGTCGTAGGTCCTCCATGGTGCGCACATCGTCACGGAAACTCATGGCCTCAAACGCATCGCGAGGATCGAGCCCTGGCTTCATGAGCTCGTTTTGAATGTCTTTGAGCGTGAGCACGCCAACGTCATCACTCACATAAGCGGCCCAGTTGACCGACTTGACGCGCGTCTCGTTGCCCACCAATTCACGCAGTAGCACACCCAAGTCTTTGGCAATACGCTCGACCAATGCATATCGCTCCGGGTGCACTGCGCTGCCATCAAGCGGATGCGCGCCGCCTCGCACGCGCAAAAACCCTGCCGCTTGCTCATAGGTCTTTGGCCCGAAGCCGCTCACGCGTTTGAGCGACGCGCGATCGGGAAACGGACCGTGCGCATCGCGATCCGCCACAATGCGTTTGGCCAACGTGGGGCCCACACCCGCCACGCGTGCCAGAAGCGGCGCGCTCGCGGTGTTGAGCTCGGCCCCAACGCCGTTGACGCAAGACTCGACGACTTCGTCGAGCTTGCGGCGAAGCAAAGGCTGGAACACATCGTGCTGATACTGCCCGACCCCAATGGCCTTTGGGTCGACCTTGACCAGCTCCGCAAGCGGATCTTGCAAGCGCCGCGCGATGGAGACGGCGCCTCGAACGGTAAGATCCAGATCGGGAAATTCCTCCCGCGCCACATCGCTTGCAGAATACACCGAAGCTCCGGATTCGCTCACGGACACCACCGACACATCCTTGAACCCAGCAGCTTTTAGGAGGTCTTTGCAGAAGTCATATGTCTCGCGACCGTGTGTACCGTTGCCCACAGCAATTGCAAACACGCTGTGCTTTTTTACAAGCTCGAGAATGGTTTTCTCGGCGTGCGCCACGGCCGAAGCTCCGGTGACAAGATTGACAAGCGTGTATTCCACAAGTTTTCCGGTATCGTCCACCACCACACATTTGCAGCCCGATCGCTGCCCCGGGTCCACGCCCAAAACCACCCGACGGCCCATGGGCGCTCCGAGCAACAACTTGCGCAGGTTCTCGCCGAACACTGCGACGGCTTCGCGATCGGCTTTGAGTTTAAGGTCGATGCGCAAATCGCTCTCGATGGATGGCACGAGCAAGCGCTTGCACGCATCTCCCGCTGCTTGCGCATAGTGATCGCCGTACCCCGATCCGCGCTTGGCGCCCACGATGACCGCCACCTTGGCGGCCAGCTTTTCATCGTCCACGGCCACACGCGTACGCAGCACATTTTCGGTTTCACCACGCCGCACTGCAAGATATCGGTGCGACGGCATCGTAGAGAGCTTCTCGGTGTATTCGTAATACATCTCAAACTTGGTGAGGCCTTTGACGTCCGCCGCCTTCGTGCACTCGAGCTGCCCTTCGTCATGCAGTATTTGACGAACCACGGCGCGCACTTCGGGCTTCTCCGCGACGACTTCGGCCACTATGTCTCTCGCACCAGCGAGTGCCGCTTTGATGTCCAGAACCTCTTTTGCTGCGTCCACAAATGCTGCCGCGTCGGACTCTGGATCGCCCACGCCGCTCAAGATTTTGAGCGCCAAAGGCTCGAGTCCACGCTCCTTGGCCACCATGGCCCGCGTGCGCCGCTTTGGCTTGTAAGGCAGGTAAATGTCTTCCAAAGTTGTTTTGACCCAACAGGATTCGATCTTGGCGCGAAGCTCGGGCGTGAGCTTTCCTTGCGACTCGATCTCTTTGAGAATGCTTGCGCGTCGGTCGACCAGTTCCATGTAGTAGCCACGCTTTTCATCGATGTCTCGAATCGCCACTTCGTTGAGATCGCCAGTCTGCTCCTTTCGGTAGCGCGCGATGAACGGCACGCTGCCTCCCTCGACCAGGAGTCGCACCACCGCACGCACGCCCGAGAGCGGCAGCGAGAGCTCACCCGCAATCTGTGACGAAGGATCGAAGGCGGGCTTGACCGAAACGGCGACCGGCGTGAGCTCTGACATGAGAGCCAGCCTATCCCGCCGGCCAAACCCTACAAGACTTGATTTCGCGGGCGCACACGCGAGCCGTCACAACCCGAGCACTCCACTGCCGCCAATAAATGCTTATAGATGCGAAGGCACGCACACCAAACGCGCCACCGACACGCGCGCATCATTGCCTGCAGCACCCAAATACGCCACCACAATTTCTTGAGGCGCTACTTCTGCCACTTGAGGTTTGCCAGCGTCTTTCCCTGCCTCGGAGACCACCAAGCGAGGACCACTCAGACTGCCATCCGCGCGCACCGCCTGCGCCACCACCCTCGCGCCTTCGCCCTTTTCTTCGGCCCAAACGAACAGCGCCCCGCCTCCAGCGAGCGGCGCCATTTGGGGCGACATCGAGCTCACCGAATCCTGAGGCCAAGGTCGCTGAGACAGCTGGCCCTGACGCAGTTCCACACTTCGGATGGCCCACGGCCCTTCGCTTTCCTCTTGGTGGGACCATGCCGCATAGAGGCGTCCGCCGAACTTGGCGAGGATGGGCGTGCTGAGAGCGAACGCGTGATCCAACTCGGTGGTCTCAGTACCCAGTGTAGAGATCAAGGTTTGACCCACGCGCTCCAGCTTCCAACGTTGGCCTTGCAATTCAGACTCGACCGACGCTGTGGTCCTCAAAGTGGGGGGAGACTCCTCTGGCGCCATCCGCCGCCACGAGGCATCCGCTCCGGTATACGTGTACGCCACACGGTTTTGAGCAAAACTGGTGAAACCAATTTGGAGTGGCTTGATGTCGATATCGACAAGTGGATTCGTTGGCGGAACCGCGACCGTGAGCTTCATTCCGACAGTAAGGTCGACGGGCTCGGCGAAGGTTTCGGTAAGCCCAACCGTGGCGCACGCATAGGACGCTTGCGCCACCTGCGTCACAGCTTGCACCGATGGTGCGGGAGCCGCGACTGGCGCTGGTTCCGCAGGCTTGGTTTTTCCGACCAAGGAATAGGCCGCAAGACCGACTGCAGCGGCGCTGGCGATGGCCGAAAAGATGACCAGCGCAGAGGTCTTTTTCGACTCCGGAGCCGCAGGCACTTGAGAGGTGACGGGCGGACGCAAACTGGAGCGAGGAACACTGGGAGCGCGCACGGAAGGCGGACGAACGCCGGTACCTTGGACCTTGGGCGCAGGGACGGGAAAGGACGAAGGCGCGGGAGCACGCGACACACCGCGCGCCCAAACTTCCGCGTTGTAGGACGGCGTGGCACCCGCGCCTGGAGGCAGAGGTGGCGACGTCCGCAGGCTTGGAGACGGACGCACCGATGGCACGACGGGAGGCTTAGGCGGCGCCTCGGTCGTGAACCTTGGAGCAGCCGAGCGATCGCCCAACAGATCCGAGACATCGCGCAGCACCGTCACATCTTCGTGCGGGGTCGTGCTTCCTTCGGACAGAACCACGAGAGAAGAGGAATCGACGATCAGCGCCACGCTTTCTGGCGCGTCGGGGACGCCCGGCTCCAGAATCATGCGCGAAGAAACAGGGGCCGGCGCACTTCCGGGTGCGGGAAACGGATCCTTCGAGTCGAACGTCATAACAATAAGGGTACTGGCATATTGCAACGACGTCACGTTTCAGACATCGCAAGCGTCACCGTGCGATAGGCACGCACACCGGCGCCTTGAAGCGCGAGGCACGCAGCATTTAAGGTGGCGCCCGTCGTACGCACGTCATCGACCAACAGAACGCTCGCGCCGCGCAGCACACGACCTCGAACGCCGAAGCTGCCAACAGGGCCAAGCAGACGCTCACTGCGGCCCAAACGCGCCTGAGATGGCGTTGGATGCAAACGAATCAGACTGCTCGTATCCAAAGCAAGGGACAGCGGACTTGCCACGGACGTGGCAAGCAGCGCGGCCGGGTTGTGACCTCGTTCTGCGAGACGACTGGGGTGCGATGGGATCGGCACGACCACATCGAAGGATCGGCGCTCGAGCTCGGCGTACAAGCTGTTCATGGCGCAAGACAGGCCAGCCCACAGATCAGGTCGATGGTGGTACTTGGCTCGCTGAATCGCACGGGCCATTGCGCCGCCATACACGTACGCGGAGAGATGCACGCTCTCGGGTGGCTCGGCG
Organism: Myxococcales bacterium; assembly: GCA_043778435.1. Classification (GTDB taxonomy): domain Bacteria; phylum Myxococcota_A; class Polyangia; order Polyangiales; family Polyangiaceae; genus JAAFHJ01. The sequence goes on from JAYWGD010000599.1 coordinate 4,110, forward strand.
GGAGCGCGCACCAAACTCAGCGCGCAGAGCTGGCAGAACGTACTGTCCGTGGGGTTGTTGCAAGATGCACACTTCCAAAACCAACGACGTAGGAATGCAACGAGGGCCATGAGAGCGCATCGCACGTGCGGCCTCCTCTGTTGCGCGGGTAGGCCCATTTAGCCACTTACAACAAGCTCACGGGGTCCATATCCAAGACGATGCGATCCTTGTATTTGCACTCTGAAACATGATGCAGCAACGCCTCCAGCACACGCCGCAGATCACTGCGGCTGGCCGAGCGCAGCATCACGCGGTAGCGAAATCGACCTCGAAGCCTGGCAAGAGGCGCCGCGCTTGGGCCCAGAACTTTGACGCCCTGAACACCTCGCGCGCGGCAAAATGAAGCAAGCTCCGACGCGGTGTGCAGCACTCCGTGTTCAGCGATGCCATCGATGCGCACCAGCGCCATACGCGCGAACGGCGGGTAACCAAGCTCTCGTCGGTCGTCAAGCTCACCCTTTAAAAACCCCTCCACATCGTGGTTGCGTGAGAGCGACACCGCAGCGTGCTCGGGGTCATAGGTCTGCACAATCACGCGGCCGGGCAAGTCGTGACGACCTGCCCGGCCTGCAACTTGCACCAGCAACTGAAAGGTGCGCTCCGCCGCGCGAAAATCGGGCATCGACAAAAGAGCATCCGCACGCAACACACCCACCAGAGTCACCCCAGGCAAATCGTGGCCTTTGGTTACCATCTGAGTGCCCACCAAAATGTCGATCTCACGCCGCCGCATACGCGCCATCAACGCATCCACCTTGTCGCCTGTTCCCACATCGCGATCGAGCCTGGCAACACGTGCGGTGGAAAACGCAGCCGCTATCCCCTCCTCCAGCTTTTCGGTGCCCAAGCCGCCAAAGCCAATCTCGGCTGAGCCACAAGCTTTGCACACGGTGGGCACAACCTCACGATGATCGCAGTAATGACAACGAAGCTCGCCGCCATGGGCTTTGTGAAACGTGAGCGCCACCGAGCAATGCGGACACTCACGCACCACGCCGCAGGATTCGCACTGAAGGGAGGGCGCAAAGCCACGACGGTTGAGAAAGAGAATGGTTTGTTCGCCGCGCGCCAAGGTCTCGCTGATAGCGCGATACAAGGGAATTGACAGGTGTTTGTCTCCCGTAGGGCCCGCGCCCACGCGGCGTAGGTCTACAAGTTCCACGCGCGGCATGGAGGCATGTGTCGCGCGCGTCGTGAGCCGCAACAGCGTCAACTTTGACATGCTTGCTAGATGCATGGATTCCACAGACGGAGTCGCGCTCCCCAGCACACACACCGCCCCTGCGCGATGCGCGCGCAGCATGGCCATATCACGCGCGTGATAGCGGACGCCCTCCTCTTGCTTGAAGCTTGAGTCATGCTCTTCGTCCACCACCACCAGACCCAGATTTTCAACAGGTGCGAACAGCGCACTTCGCGCACCAATGACGACACGTACCTCGCCGCTTCGCAAACGGCGCCACATGGTCAGACGCTGTCGCGGCTTGAGTTGTGAATGCAACACCGCCACGGCATCGCCAAAACGGGCGCGAAAGCGATCCACAAACTGCGGTGTAAGTGCAATCTCGGGCAAGAGCACGATGGCCGTTTTTCCTCTCTCCAGCGTGCGCGCGACAGCGTCAAAATACACTTCCGTTTTGCCCGCCCCCGTGACGCCGAAGAGCAAAAAGCCTTGCGGATCGCCGCGTTCGATCGCGACTGCAATGGCATCTGTGGCCACCTGTTGCTCGCTTGTGAGCTCAGGCTCCGGGGTGCGTTCCACGCCTTCGGCAAAGTAGGGATCGTCTGGGCGATCGCGCTCCTCGGTACGCACATACCCGGCCTCCACCAGCGCTCTTACACCCGCAGGCGCAGAGGACGACAAGCTGCGCAATGCATGCATTGGCGCCTCGCCCATGGCACGCACATGCTCGAGCAGAAAACGCTGCGCTCGCGCACGCGCGGGTGGCAGCCCTGGTATCTCCTGAGCAATCACCCACAGATCGCGACGGGCAACGATGCCTAGTGGCACATCAAACAGTTGGGGCTCACGAAGCGATTCGGCGGCAGCCCGTTCAGTAGGCGGCATGGCAAGCGCCATAGCGTCTCCCTGCGTCGCAAAATAGTAGTCCGCCAATCTCAACACAAAGCCGACCAATTCGGCTGGCAGCGACAGATCTCCCACGACGGCGCGCGCCAATTGCATACGCGTCGGCACCTCGCCTTCATGCGGGCCGAGCACCACACCAAACACACGGCGGCCACCAAGCGGACACACGACCACACGGCCAATACCCGCGGAGCCTTCGTCGACTTTGTACGTCAGCGCGATAGGCACAGGTGCCAACACGGCAACACGCACAAGCACGGTCATCGCGTGAAGAACCACGCGATGGCAAGTACCAACAACAGGCCAGCCGAGGCCACCATCAGCGTACGATTGGGGCCGGTCGCGACGGCAAGCCGTGTGCTCGCATTCGCCGCCGTGTCCCCGAGCATCATGGGTGATGCGGGCGGAGGAGGAATGGATAGCGCAAGAGCATCATCGATCACGGCGGGACGCTCCGATCCGAATCCTGCGGAGACCGGCATGCCACTGAGCATCGGCGTGCTGACCTCGATGTTTGGGATGTCGACCTCGGCGCCCACATCGCGTGCGCGACGACGACGCTCGGCCAGCACATCGGTTTTGACCAAAGATTGGACCCATGTGCCTACGCGCGTCGGGCTAGAGATAAGGCGATTTTTGGCCGCGTAGATCTCGATGTCGCGCAGCATGGCGCCTGCCGTGGCGTAACGTTCCTCGGGCTGTATGGCGAGCGCTTTGCCCACAATGCGTTTGAGCGCTTCGGGGTCTGGCACAGAGCCAAGCTCTAGCGCAGGGATCTGAGCCGCGCGCGCCAATTCCAGCAACTCATCAGGTGATTTGGCGCGATACATGCGCCGCCCAGAGAGCAACTCCCAAAGCAAAATGCCGACCGCGAAGACATCGGAGCGACTGTCCACCGCGTCGCCGCGCGCGTGCTCTGGGCTCATGTATCCAGCCTTGCCGCGGATGGTCTCGTCGTCGGTGCCGCTTTGCTCCTCGATGAAGCCATTGGCGCGCGCAATGCCAAAATCGCAAACTTTGACGTCGCCCTCGAGCGAGACCAATACATTCGAGGGCGACATGTCGCAATGCACAAGTCCGAGAGGCTTGCCGTCATCCGAAGTGCGGCGATGCGCGTAGTCCAAGCCTCGAAGCACCCCGGCGAGCACGTGCACGACATTGGACAGCGGCACGGGTTGTCGTAGGCGCGTGGATGCGCGCAGCAGCGCGTGCAGATCGGCGCCTTCGACGTACTCCATGGCGATGAACAACTCTTTGGAAGCACGGCCCAAATCGTACACCTGAACGATGTTGGCATGCGTCAGTGTGGAAGCCAGCTTTGCCTCCTGCACCAACCATTCGGTAAAGTTTGCATTCTGCACATAAGCTGGAAGAATTTGCTTCACGACATAAAGCCTAGACGCCGCTGTCGCAGAGCTTCCGCGCGCCAGAAAAATCTCCGCCATGCCGCCGCGACCGATCACATCGAACAGCGTATACGCGCCCATGCGGCGAGGCAGCTCGCGACGCAGCACCTCCAACAGTGAAATGGCCGTGCTGGGTTCTTCGCGCAATTGCACGACTTCTGGGGCGGCAGCGTCAGACCCGGGGGCAATCATGGCCCTGGACGCTACACGAACGCCCCGCAAAGTCCTCATTTGGAGCAACAAGAATCGTGTTTACGCGCCTTGCACCAGGAGTGTTCTGGAGTACACGCTAGGTCCATGCCATCGACAGTCTTACCTGCCACCACTGAGGTCCTGGAAGAGATGGCGCACTCGTCTGCGCCGGGCTCCGACAGCCAGGTGGACGCGGCCGCGGGCCTTGCGGAATTGCTTGCAGACAGCGATCCATGGCGCGCATCTCGATATGCCAAAGAATCTCTTGCGCACCGGGACGATGCCAACCTTTGGGCGGTGCTGGGCTGGTGCCAGGACAAGCTCGGGAACCTAGCTTATGCGGCACGTGCCTACAGCCGAGCTGCAGAGCTTGCTCCCGCCAATCCTTTTCACCTTCACAATGAGGCGTCGCTTCGTCGCAAATCGGGTGACAAGGCGACGGCCCTGACGCTCAGTGCAAGAGCCCATTCACTCGTTCCGCGGAATATCACTGTGGCCAAAGCCTACGCCAAAGCGCTGCTCGAAGCCGGAAACGAAGTGCAGGCCGTCAAGGTACTTGGAGCGTGCGCTGGTGTAGCCCGTCAGGCCGCAGCGCGCACACCCGAGACGGAAGCCGAAAAGAACAAGCTCAAACAACATGTGTACAATGCACTTGTTGCGCACCTCTCTCCTCTGCCCTTGCAGGATGCAGTGCGCGAGGGGGTCTTTAAGCTCGCAGCCGAGGCCTTTGTGCATGTGCCGCCGGCCAACACCGAGCAAGATGCGCGCGCCTTTGCAGCGGCCGTGGCTTGGCTGCTGGCGGAGGCTTCGGGCAGTCCGCTCCGAGCACGGGAAGTCACGGCCTGCTTTCGCGTTCCAGCAGCCTCTGCCAAGGCGCATTGTGTCAGCGTTCAACAAGCACTTGCGGTGTGCCCCGGTGACGCTCGCTACTTGCCCCGCGCCTGACCGATTTGCCTTTGCTGTAAGCGCGTCCCGATCGCTGCTAAGCAATGCTCAATGATGAGCTCGCGCGCACCTCTTTGCTCTGTGGTTGGTCTCTTGTTTTGCGCGCCCGTCTCGCTGGCGAGCGAGGTCGTTGTGCTGGACGACAGCAGTACCACGCTCAAAGATTGGCGCGACGTGGTGAGCATGCTGCGTGCGAACTCGCCCGACGCACTAGGCGCGCAAGCCGATGCGGCGCGCGCGCAGGCCGCTGCGCGCGCGAGCTTGGCCGCAGCGCTCCCCACGCTGAACGGCACCTGGCAAGGCGGCTACGTACTGCGTGGCCCCCCACCAGGCAACATCAACGGGTTCACGCTTCCTGCAGCTGACCCTCTTTCCGAGCGCGCCACCCTTGGCCTCAACGTGCCCTTGTTTGCGCCATCCGCCTGGTACGGCGCCCGCCAAGCATCGCGCACGGCCGACGCACGCATGTATACTGCACAAGATGCGTTTCGACGCGCCGAGCTTGCCGCGGCGAGCGCCGTGGTCGACTTGGTCACGGCCGAGCGCGTGCTGGAGATCAATCTCATTTCGCTCACAGCGGCCGAAGACCGGCTCAAACTGGTGCGCAAGCGATTCGAGCTAGGCGCCGCCACGAGGCCCGATGTGCTCCGTGTGGAGCAAGACACCATCAACGCGCGGGCCACCGTGATCACGTCGGAAGAATCTCGCCGCCAATCGCGCGAAGCCCTGGCGCTCAGTTTGGGCAGCAACAAGCCTGTGAGCATTTCGCCTGCCCTGCGTATCGACGCTGTCGTGCAATCGCTAAGCGCAGCCTGCCCGGCTGCCGGCGATGTGCTCGCGCAGCGCCCCGACATTCGTGCGGCAGAAACCACATTGGATGCACTCGCAAGCTCCAAAAAACAAATCACCTCGCAGTACCTGCCCACCCTCTCGGCAGGCGCCAACGTGGCAAGCTCCGTGCGCGATTGGGCGCCCACGTGGAGCATCACGGGCGTGCTTAGCGTGCCCATCTGGGACGGCGGCGCGCGCTATGGCGCTGGCCGCGATGTGGCCGCACAGACGCGACGCGCCGAAGTGCAGCGCGACCTCGCGGTGCGACAAGGGCAAGTCGAGCTCGCCCGAAGCGAGCGCGCGGTGAAGGTGTCGGAGGAGACCCTGAACGTGACCCAGCAAGCCACCGACGCCGCACGCGAGAACGACAAGCTCGTGACCCGCGCCTTCGAGGAAGGTCGTGGCACAAGCCTCGAGCTCGTGACAGCGGGGGCCTCGCTGCGTCAAGCCGAGGTGCAGCTTGTGGTGAAAGAGTACGAGGCCCTACGCGCCAAAGCCGCGTTTGTCCTGTCGCGCACCGCGTGTGATTTGTGAGTCAGCGCACGGGCGTTTGAGCAGCTTTTTTCCTCGCCGCGTAGGCAGCGGACTCCTTCGCCCATAGGAATGCCCACGGCGACGCCGGGTCTAGGTATTCGCCCTCGACGAGCTCGGCGAAAGAGAAAACGCGGCTTGTGTCCGTGTTCATCGCTTGATCTGCGCGGCAAGTCGCTCCCCCAGAACGAATCGCAATACCTTCGGGTTCGAGGGCAATACCAAAACGGCCCACGCCGCCCTCGAACAGCGGCCAACTGTAGTACCGGAGCTCTTCCGGGTCTCTGCCTACCAAGCAACGCTTTGCAATAAGCTCGTCCGGGATCAGCCTGGAAAATTGCACGCCCTCCGATACCGAAAGACCCGTGCGAAGGTCATAGTCCTCCTGTTCCTCGGAGTGATCGGGATATGCACTCCCTTCGGCATAGACGCTCGTTCCAGTATCAAATCTCGCCCATCGAAACTCGCGAATAGAGACACGACTTGACCACGACTGACGAAGATTCTCATCCCCACAACCCCACAATTCACCAAACTTTGGGTGAGGCAAAACATTGAACGCCGCCTCTATACTCGGTTTCAAAAGTCCAAAAAGCTCCTGGCCGTCAGCTTCATAGGTGCACGTCGTTTTCGACGTATTCTCTCATTGCCGCTGTCCCGACATTTTATAGAC
>JAYWGD010000600.1:0-3493 GCA_043778435.1 Myxococcales bacterium
CTTTTTTTGGACGAGCTGCCCGAGTTCAAACGCAGCGCACTCGAATCCTTACGCCAGCCGATGGAGGACGGAGAGGTCACCATTTCACGTGCAGAATACAAGGCTCAGTTTCTTGCGCGTCCCATGGTTGTAGGTGCGATGAACCCCTGCCCATGCGGCTACAATGGCGTGCGTGGGGGAACGAACTGCAAGTGCACGCCGGAGCGAGTGCGCGCCTACGCCGCGCGCGTGAGTGGCCCGCTGCTAGATCGCTTCGACCTCTGTGTGAACCTTCCTCCCACCGCCTACAGCGATCTTGCGACGCGTACCGAGGCTGAAGCCTCGGCACCCATACGAGCGCGCGTGCACGCTGCAAGGTACCTGCAGCGTGCACGCTTCGAACAAGGACGAACCCGCGGTGCGCTGAACTCAGGCCTTCGCAGTGGCGAGCTCAAGCACGTGGCATCGCTCAACGAAGAAAGCGAAGTCCTCATGAAGCGCGCATTTAAAGCGCTGGGCCTCACCGGACGCGCCTACGCAAAGGTGCTTCGCGTCGCTCGTACCATCGCGGATCTGGCGCAAAGCGACATCGTCCGTGCAGAGCACCTGGCCGAGGCGCTGAGCCTGCGCTCCCCCGAACATTTGTCGTCCGATTCTCATCTGTGAAACACAAGCAAGGAGCCATGCTATGAGTGAACTCAACGAAAAGTGGAGAGTATTAAAGTCCGTCCTGTCTTCGGTGGAAAAGCAATTCGGCAAGGGCGCGATGATGCGTCTCGGTGACGAGGATGCCAAAGCACCCGTAGAGGTGATCTCAACGGGGTCGCTTACCCTCGACTTGGCGACGGGGGTTGGCGGCGTGCCACGCGGGAGGGTGATCGAGGTGTATGGCCCTGAATCTAGCGGCAAGACCAGTCTGGCTTTGCATGTGATCACAGAGGCACAAAAGTCTGGAGGGATCTGCGCCTTCATTGATGCTGAGCACGCGCTCGATGTGAAGTACGCGCGCGCCATCGGCGTCGACATCGAGAAGCTTTTGGTGTCGCAACCTGACACGGGCGAGCAGGCTCTAGAGATCACGGAGATGCTGGTGCGCTCGGGAGCTGTGGATGTCGTGGTCATCGACAGTGTGGCTGCGCTGGTGCCCAAAGCCGAACTCGAAGGAGACATGGGCGACGCTCATATGGGCTTGCAGGCGAGACTCATGAGCCAAGCGCTGCGCAAGCTCACGGCCATCGCGCACAAGACCGGCACCACACTGATTTTTATCAATCAACTTCGGCAAAAAATCGGCGTGGTCTTTGGCAATCCAGAGACCACCACGGGAGGCAATGCGCTTAAGTTCTACGCCTCCATGCGGCTCGATGTGCGCCGCATTGGCGCGCTGAAAGTCGGCGATGAAGTGCTCGGAAACCGCGTGCGTGTGAAACTCGCGAAGAACAAGTGCTCTCCACCCTTTACCGAAGCTGAATTCGATTTGCGCTACGGCCACGGCATCGATCGCACCGCGGAGCTCATCGACTTGGGCCTCGAGCGAGGCGTGCTCGACAAGTCGGGCAATCATATCCGTTTTGGAGAAACGGCCCTTGGCAATGGCCGAGAAAAATCTCGCGAGTCGCTGCGAGAAGATGCCGCGCTGCTGCAACGCCTCGAAGACGCAGTACTCGCGCCCTTGGTCGCAGTGAAGGCGCCGCAACTTGTCGCAGCCGCATAACCCTCGCACCTAGCGTCGTAGCACCAGCGTCTTAATGCGGCGCAACTCATCAGCCCTTAGCTCGCCTGAAACAAGCAAATAAGCTGCATACGACATCACCGCGCCGGCCGCGGCGATGACCGTATGCAGCTTGCTCACATTGCCCAAAACCACGCCGGCACCGAGTGCCGCGCAGCCCCATAAGGCAACCCGTATCAATGTTGCCCAAGGCAACGATCGCGGAACGGCTCGCAAAACAAGAATGGCAGACACCACCGCGCCGACGGCCATCGCCATCGCCATCCGCTGGCTCAATTGAACGAGTACGCGCTCCTCTGCCCCCTCCGACAATGCAAGCGATGAAAAACCAACAACCACGACCGCAAGCGTCGCGACCGACACACCCAGCGCCTCACGGCGGCGATCGATCGCGACCAAAACGGTTTGACCCAACGCCAACATCGCGAACAGCCCCTGCGCTGCACACAACCAACGAAGCACCGCAGCGGTGTAGCTCCCTGCTTCTTTGCCAAACAACAATGCCACCGCGTTGCCGTGCAAAAAAAGAAGGGTGCCCGCGATCAGTCCGACAAGAAGCAACCCCCATCTGGCCCCCCGCTGTACCTGCGCACGTGTTCCTTCGCCGTCGTGCTCCGCAAACGCTTTGGCCACACCAGGCAACAGCACTTGAGTCACCGCAATGGAGAGTTGATAGGGCAAGAACGCGAACACGGTCGCGGCCTGATAATAGCCGCACCAAAGATTCACGTCGCGAATCTGCAAGGTGGTTGGATTTGCCGGCGTAAGCAAACGGCCGAGCCAAAGCATGTCTGCCTGCATGAGCAAATTGGCGATCAATTGCACGCCAGCCACAGGCAACAATGCACGCACATAGGCTCCATCGGTGAGCGCGGTCTTGCCTTTTGCACCTCGGCCAATACGCACAGCCGAGAAGAACAAGATGAGACCACTCGCGACAACAATGCCCGTCGCTGCTCCCACTTCCCCTTGCGCCGACATGCGCATCGCTGCCCACGCGCCGCCGAGCATCAGCCCCGTACGGAGTAAGGTATACGCCATGTCGAAACGCGCCTGGACGGCGAAGCGCTGCGTGCCATTGAGCACTCCGATGCATGCAGCATACAATCCATAGGCAGCGAGCACTGACGACATGATACGCAAGCCCCGCGTCATCTCAGGCGCTCGCTGAAAGTCGGCAACCCAGGGCGCCGCAACAAACAGCCCGACCCCCAGCAGCAACGCGATGAGCGCGTGAATGCGAAGTACTTGGCGCTGTGTGACTGCAGCCTCGGGCGAGGCAGCCACCGCCTTCGACACGCCCATGATGGTGGTTGAAACAGCCACATTGTTGAGCACATTGGGCAAAGCCGACATGCGCCCAAAAGCGCCAAAACCGCTCATGCCAATCACGTGCGGAAGAAGGATCTTTTGCGCAAGGCCCCCCACGATAAACACCAGTTTCGCAAGCAACACGACCAGGCCGCCACGCGTGGCGTTCCTGGTCTGATGCTCTGGCGAATCGAGTGTGGCGGACGTTGAGGTCTCGTCCGTCGCCATCAGATGGCGATTTCGAAGAACTGAATCTTAGAGCGCTCGGCAATGCCCAAGCCCAGGCCTTCTGCCACCTTGAGGTAGGTGGGCGCGCGGTCTTCCGCCTCGAGTGTTTTGAGCTTAAATTCGGCGCGGGCCTTTTCGACCATCTCCCAACCAATCGCGTCCATCGCAACTGCGTCGGTAGACACATAGACCGAGTCGTGCGCCTTGACGTACTCGGGTTTCTTGTAGAGCGGACCGCCGTGC
>JAYWGD010000601.1:0-10767 GCA_043778435.1 Myxococcales bacterium
CTATGCCCGCACCGAACGCGATGAATCAGGTCACGTGTTTCTCGCCGAGGGCGCCGACAAGCGTAAAGATCAGAGTTATTTTTTGTATGCGAGCCCGGCCGATTTGGTCGCGCAGTTTCTGTTTCCACTGGGCCAAAGCAACAAGGCCGAGGTGCGTGCAGAAGCGCTGCAACGTGCGCTGCCTGGCGCCACAAAAGGCGAGAGCCAAGAGCTCTGCTTTGTGGGTGCGGGAGATCATGCGTACGCGGCGTTTGTTGAGCAGCGCCTCGACCCGTCCAAAAAGCGCCCAGGGCGCATGCTGGATGCCAGTGGTACCGTGGTGGCCGAGCACACAGGCGTGCACCACTACACGGTGGGCCAACGCAAAGGATTGGGGGTCGCGTTGGGCACGCCCGTTTTTGTCAGGGCCATTGATGCCGCAACGGGCGATGTGCACCTAGGGTCTGCCGAGTCCCTCGGCAGCCGAGTGGCACGCATCACGGAGGTGCATCTTGCACCCAGTGTGACGTTGCCCATGCGCGTCAAGGTACGTGTACGATACAGGCATGAGGGCGCCTGGGCCGTGATTCACTTTGCCGAGGATGGCTCTACGGTCGTCGCGACATTTGAGTCGCTAGTGCGATCAGTGACACCAGGCCAAACGGCAGTGTTTTATCAGGGAGAACGTGTTCTCGGTGGCGGCCGCATTGTGGAGGCCGGCGCATGAGGAACCCGTGCCGACCGTGGCCTGTGGGCTCAATGCTTTTCGCCGCGCTCCTGTGCGCTGCATGCGGTTCAGTCGACGATCGCGGCGCTCTCGTCGGCGAGATCGATGCACCCCTTTGTTGGCGCGGCGCATTCAACTTGGCCCCCGACTACTTTGCGGCAGCGCCTTACCGTCGACAGCTTGGGATTCGCATGCAGCGAGGTAGTGAAAGCTATGTGCTCAGCGACAGCCTCAGCATGTTGGTGGATGACATCGACGCGGTGCGCGCCCAACTGGGCGTGCCATTGCCTGTGGGTCTTTCATCCGAGGTCACGCCTGTGGGAGTTCCGCTGAGGCCAGAGCTAGCTCCACCGATGGTGCAAGCCACGTTGTCTCTCGAGCACACATGCAAAACGGAAAACGTAGCGCTGTTTGCATTGAGCGAGGTTCGCCTCGGACCAAGCGGTGAATGCGTAGGCTCAGCGCAGGCGAATGCACAACGCTCGATGGCTGAGAGATGCGCGCCTGACGTTGCGAGCAGCCCTCGCGGCAAGAGCAGCATCACGTTTCAGTCGCTCTTTAACAATGACATCACGAGCTTGGACGAAGCCACGAGGCTTAGCGATGCGTCGTTCGAGCTTTATCTTGCGGACCCGCGCGAGCGTTGCCCCAACGCAGATGCACCGCCGCCGCCATGCCGCGGGCATCTCACTGGGAACTTTCACTTCTTGTTTGAGCGCGCCAAACCCGCGCAGCCATTTCCGTGATCGCTCTAGCTCCGAGCTTAGCGCCCATTTTTTGAGGATGAGCTCGTTGCTTCCTATCCTTGGCGCGTGTCATTGCGGGCGCCCGCCGTCGAGGTGCCAAGAAGCTCGTTGAGCAGCTCGCGGACTTCCGCCTTTGGGCGCAGGTGCTGAAGCAGCAGCGAGGAGGCATCTGTGAACGACTTCTCGAACTCGGCTCCCTGTCGCGTTCGCTCTGCAATCTTCTCGCGACCTGCTGCGAGATCTTCGTCAAGCGCTTCCGCGTATCGTGCAAGCTGACCACGCAGCTCGTCGATTTGACGCCGCAATTCTCGAGATTGCCCTTCCTTCATGGCCGCCAATTGCTCTCGTTCGGCAAGCGCACCGCGTCGCACTTCGGACATGGCGCGCGCCGCTCCATATTTCTCATACACTGCGCGGGCATGATCAGAAGGTAAGCGTGCAGCAGCTTCGGCCTCTCGCTTTGCGGTGTCACAAGCAGTGTCCGCTGCCATGGATTGCTCGCGGATACGCGATACCTCGGACTGCGCTTGCACCGACTCGCGCAGCAAACGAGACTCCTCTTGGGCGAGCTCCTCCACCTTGCGACCGATCTCCGCGCGCAATGCGCGTCCGCGCTTCTCGAGCGATTCGAGCTTGCGCGTGTGCATTGCAACCTCGCCCTCGAGGCGGCTTGCTTTCGCGGCCAGAGACCACACTTCGTCGACAGCGACTGCCACTTCGGAGGGCAAATTGCCTGCGGGATACGCACGGCTCACCATGCGGGAAAAGATCGCTGCACGGTTGGCCCACTCGGCCACACCTGGGCTGTCAGGCGCAGGTGGCGGAGGCGGGGGCGCTTGTTCAGGTGCGCCAGCATTGGAGGAATCCCACACCTGCGAGGGCAGCGAACGCTGCAAAGCGCGCAGCTCTTCGTGCAGATGGTGCGCGTCCAGAAATCGCTTCTTGCGATCTTTCTCGAGCAGTTTGAGCACCAAAGTCTCTGCCGCAGGAGAAATGTCCGGCTTAATCTTGGACGGCTTGGTCGCTGGCGTGGTGCGCTGCATTTCGAGCAGCGTCTCGCGATCAGAAGACCTGAACGGCAGCTGGCCTGTCAACATCTCGAAGAACAAAATGCCCAGGGCATAGAGGTCGGCCTGGGGCCCCGATTCCTCTCCACGAGCTTGCTCCGGCGACATATACTCGGGCGTGCCAAACACCGCCCCCTTCGGCGCAAGCCGTGGGTCCATGGCGAGATGCGCCAAACCAAAATCCAAGATCTTGACGAAGTCTTTGCGGCCGCCGCGGGTGGTGAGCAAAATATTGTCGCTCTTGAGATCGCGATGAATCACGCCGAGGTCGTGCGCACGCGCAAGCGCTGCACACATCTGCTCAAGAATATCGACCGCGCGGGCAATCGGAAACGGACCCTTGAGCAGCTCGCTCGAGAGCGATGTGCCGACCAGGTACTCCATCACCAGGTAGAGTTCGTTTTCCTCCGTCTCGCCGATGTCCTGGATGTCGATAATGTGTGCATGGTCTACGCGGTTTGCAGCGCGCGCTTCGCGCAACATCCACGCACGAAGATGTGTCTCGCTGCGCAGATCGGGGCGAATCAGCTTGAGCGCAACGACGCGATCGATGAGGACGTGGCGGGCACGATACACAATGCCCATTCCGCCTTCACCTGCACGAGCTTCTAAACGATAACGGCCTGCGATAACGCGGCCCAACATAGGATCAGACTTGCCACCTTTGGGCGTCGATGAGGTCATGATTGGATACCGACGGGCCGCTCAGAAACGCACGTGCAAAAGAGGCAACTGAACTTGAGCGCGTTGCGCCATACCGTATTGCCTGAGCTCCGAAGGAGAGAAGACATTGGAAACGTTGGGCACCGGCAACCCCGCACGAAACGTTCCGTCGCGCAGGCCTACCACCGCGGGTGGAGGCGCTTCGCCTGGGGGCTCTACAGCCCTGTAAGAAGTCGCGTTGAGCGAGATCACGACCGTTGGAATGGCAAGCACCAAGCCACCAGCAAGCATCGTGAGTGGGATGCGCCCATCGGTCGCGATTTGCTCAATGAAATACCCGCCAACGCCGCCGCCGATGGCGCCGCCCACCGCGCCCCCAAAATGAGCCCAAGAAGAATGAACTCCCAACACCGATTCGACCAAAACCACCGTCTCCGCACCGAGCAATGCGCCGCCGACGATTCCCTTCCCCGACGTCGTGACGATCGGCTCTGCCGAAGCGGAGCGCGCAAAGCCAACAATCAATGTGGCGGCCATGAATGAGGTGAAACGAGGGTGCAAGCTGATCATCGTTCGTACAAAGTATCACGGCCTTGGTGCAGGGGTCACGCTTCTTGCCATTCGAATGAAATGCCTGGTAGCTCTTTGGTGTATGAACCTCGGTACAGGCGAAATCATCATGATCGCGGTGGCATTTCTGGTGCTGTTTGGCGCTGGCAAGTTTGCGGACATCGGCAAAGGCCTGGGCCAAGGCATTCGCAACTTTAAGGCTGGCGTGCGCGAAGCCGGCGAGGACGATGCCAAAGCTGCCCGCGAAAAGTTGCTCGCGAACGGCGAAAAGTCCGCCGACAAAACCGACCCCTCCTGACGATTGCCGCACCTGTTGAGATGCGTCATTTGATGCCTCACAGCACTTGCGAGAGACGATCTCTTGCCTGTAGCTTGAGCGTCCCATGTCGACCTTGCTTGCGTCGCGACTCGCGGCCGTTCAACCCAGTATCACCCTCGCCATCAACGCCAAAGCGGCTGCGATGCGCGCCAGTGGCGTGGATGTGATTTCTTTTGGTGTGGGCGAGCCCGATTTCGAACCCCCAAGTTTTGTGCTGGAAGGGGCCATCAGCGCCATCCGCGCTGGCGCCTCGAAGTACACGGCCGTCACAGGCACCGCAGCACTTAAAGATGCGATTGCCGCAGACTGCGAACGACGACGAGGATACCGACCTGCGGCGTCCGACATCTGCGTGTCGGTTGGGGCCAAACATGCGCTCTTCAATGCCGCGCTCGCGCTTTATGAGCACGGCGACGAGATTATCGTGCCAGCCCCGTATTGGGTGAGCTATCCAGAACAGGTCCGCATGATGGGCGCCACGCCGGTCGTCATTGAGACCCGAATGCAGGAGCATTTCAAGCTGCGAGCCAATACGTTGGAAAATGCGATCACGGCGCGCACCACGGCCTTGGTGCTGTGCAGCCCTTCCAACCCGACGGGTGTGGCATACACGCATTCAGAGCTTCGAGCATTGGCCGATGTGGTCGCCAAACATGATCTCTGGGTGATCGTCGACGAGATCTACGCGCAGCTCGTGTACGACGGCTTTGAACAAGTTTCTCTGGCAACAGTCGCGCCAGAGTTGCGCGATCGGATCGTGGTCATTGATGGTGTCTCCAAGAGTCACGCAATGACGGGGTGGCGCATCGGTTGGAGCATCGCGCCAGCACCACTGGCACGGGCCATCGATGTGGTGCAGGGCCAAAGTACAACCAATGCAGCCGCCGTTTCCCAAGCCGCAGCATGCGCAGCCTTAAACGGGCCTGGCGATGACCTGCTTGCCATGGTGTCGGTTTTTTCTTCGCGCAGACGCGTCATGGTCGGGGGCCTTAACACCTTGCCCGGCGTGCAGTGCATCATGCCCGAAGGAGCATTTTACGCCTTTGCGGATGTCACACAACTTGTAGGATGCACCATTGCCGGCATCAAGATTGAGAACGACGACGTGCTCGCCATGGTGCTGCTTGAACAAGCGCATGTAGCTTGTGTACCGGGCTCAGCGTTCGGAGCCCCAGGCTACATTCGTTTTAGCTATGCGGTCAGCGAAGAGCGCATTCAAGAAGGCATTGAGCGGATGGCAGCCTTGTTCGCGTTGTAGTTCATTGCGAAGTTCACCACGAATCCTGTGTCGCTGAAGCATGACGCTAAGACATCCTCGTCGTAGACCCAGCGGATTCGACATCCGCCGTAACGCAATGCACGAGAGCACCACGCGCACATGGCGACAAAGTCTTGCATGGGCGGGCGCAATCCGTTCCACTCCACGCACGTTGGTAGGGCGCGATCTGCGCTGCCTTCACCCTCACACTCGAAAGACCCACTCATGAATACCCAACGCACACTCCGCGCACTTGTTCTCGGCCTCGGCGGCCCTTTCGCTCTCGTGGCGTGCACCAATGTGGCTGGCGTCACGCAGTCGATCTGTTGCACCGACCCGACCAAAGTGACCGTCACCGACCCGGCCTTGCAGGGAAGTTTTAATACCTTCGTCACGGCCGCAGGCAACCTGAATGGTGCGGCCTCTGGAGCTCTCGCAGACGTGACGCAATCATGCCGCGCCATTGCTTTGGATTTGGGTGCAACCTCCACGGATCAGGCAGGCATCGAGGGCGCGGGCACCACCGAAGAAAAAGCTGCTGATGGCTGGTGCACACTCGCGGCAACAAAGATCCAAGCGTCGCTCGTGGGATCCGCCACCACGATCACGTACAAGGCGCCAGCGTGCGAAGCCTCCGTCAACGCCAAAGCGGCGTGCAACGCGGAGTGCTCGGGCAAGGCATCCTGCGACATCAAGACCACGCCACCTGTGTGCAAGGGCGGCGAACTTATTGTAGAGTGCAAGGGAAAGTGTGACGTCACACCCGCCAGCGTCAGCATCAAATGTACGGGCAAGTGCGGAGGCAAATGCACTGGCAAGTGTTCGGCCTCCGCCCAAGCGCCGAGCGTCACGTGCGATGGCACCTGCCAAGGCAATTGCGCGGCAGGCACGGGCACGGGCAACACTGGCATCCAAGCTGACGGAACTTGCAAAGGCACGTGCAGCGGCAGCTGCACCGGCCGCCCCGGCTCCGTGTCGGCCAGCTGCGAAGGCGAGTGCTCCGGCAGCTGCGAAGGCGCATGCGACGTGACCTCGACCGGTGGCTCGGTGCGTTGCTCAGGCAAGTGCACAGCGGAGAGCACGCCTCTCAGCTGCGAGGGCGGCACGCTCGAAGGCGGCTGCAACGTGGATGTGAAATGCGACGCCACCTGCAAAGCCTCCGTTGAAGCAACCGCCAAGTGCACGGCGCCCGCGCTCGACATCCAAACCGACGCCAGCAAGCTTGTAGCACTCAGCGCCACGCTCAAAGCCAACCTGCCTGCACTGCTCACCATTCTTGATGCACGAGGCCAGGTCTTTGTCGACAACGTCAATGCAACGGCCAACCTCGCGGCCAACGGCGGCCTGCTCGATAGCAGCAAGTTGGGTGTTGCGGGTTCGGCGTGCGTCGTGGTCTTGGGCAGCGGGATTGTGACCTCGGGCGCGCAAGCGCAGGCAGCCCTAGCGGCGGCCGTGAAGGTGAAGTCATCATTCTCGCTCACCAAGCTGCCCAACGGCGACACCAGGCTCGCAAAGAAGTAGGGCGCATACCCATGCAGGATGCATGGGTATCCTGGGTCTCCTCACTTAGAGACCCAGGTTTTTTTGCGCCCGCGGGCAGTGTTCTCGGCGCCGCATACCGTGCTAGATAGGCCGTCATGTCGAAGCTTCACGTTGCGGATGGTTGGGTGTTGGTGACGGGTGCCTCAAGCGGATTGGGTCGCGAGATGGCCAAGCAGTTGGCCACCACTCACAAAGCCTATGTGCTTGCCGTTGCGCGACGGGGCGATGCGCTCGAGAGCTTGCGCAATGAGGTGGCACGCGCAGGCGGAGGTGTGATCGAGCCGCTCATTGCAGATTTATCGACGAGCGAAGGACAGGACAAGGTGGTCAAAGCCTCGCTCGCCAAGAGCAACTTGCGAGCGGCCATTCTTAATGCAGGCGTCACGTTCTTTGGCGAAGTCGCCAAGCAGGACGACGCCTCGATCGATGGGCTTTTGAGCACCAACGTGCGCTCCGTGGTGCGCATGGCGCGCGACTTGGGCGTGGGCATGGCGGAGCGCAAAATGCCTGGCAGCGTGATGTTGGTCTCCAGCCTCACCAGTCTCACGCCAGTGCCCTATCAATCAGTGTACTCCGCAACCAAAGCGTTTATCACCACCTTCGGCCGATGCTTTGGTGTGGAGATGAAAGACACGGGCGTGAGCGTGACCGTCTATGTTCCGGGCGGCATCGATACCGAGCTCATGGACAAGGCCGGCATGCGCGGCACGTGGACCACGGGCTCGCTTGGCATCATGCCCGTCGACAAGTGCGCGGAGCTAGGGCTTCGCGGCATGATCGCGCGCAAAGACGTCGTCATCCCCGGCGCAGAGAACAAGGCTGCAGCCTTTGCCGCCAAGGTCTTGCCACTAGGGCTCGTGACCAGGCAAGCGGGCGCCATGTACAAGAAGGCCATGCACAAGCGCGACGGCGCGAAAAGCTAAGCCATGGCCCACGCACTGCCCGTCGTTTCACTTGCAGATTACATGCATGGCGCGCCGAAAGCGCGCACGGCCATGGTGCGCACGTTGGGTGATGCACTCGGCGAATGGGGGTTTTGCGCCGTGGGCGACACGGGCGTGCGCGAGGGTTTGATTCAGGAAGTCTACGCCGCCTTGCGCGAGGTGTTCGCGCAGAGCGACAGCGAAAAAGCTCGCGGTGCGATCCCGGGCAGCATGGGAAACCGAGGCTACATTGGCCGCGGGCGCGAGCACGCCAAGGGCCAAACGGTGGGCGATCTCAAAGAGTTCTGGCACGTGGGCCGCGACTTGCCCGAACTCGGCGACGCAGGCCGCAACGCATGGCCAGCCCACGCCACATTCCGTGCATTGTCCACAGAACTGTACGACTCGCTCGATGGTGTGGCGCTGCACTT
Source organism: Myxococcales bacterium (assembly GCA_043778435.1). Taxonomy (GTDB): domain Bacteria; phylum Myxococcota_A; class Polyangia; order Polyangiales; family Polyangiaceae; genus JAAFHJ01. The sequence continues at coordinate 8,226 of JAYWGD010000601.1, forward strand.
GCTCGCTGCCATCGCCGAATCACTCGCGCTGCCGGCCCAAACCTTTGCCGGGATGGTCCAAGGCGGCAATTCGATTCTGCGCTTGATCCACTACCCGCCGCTGCGCGATCTCTACACGCCAGGCGCCGTGCGGGCTGCAGCCCACGAAGACATCAACATGCTCACGCTCTTGTGCGAGAGCACGCATGCAGGCCTCGAGTTGCTGGCAAGCGATGGCACGTGGCAAAGCGTGGCGACGCCCACAGGGCATCTCATCGTCGACACGGGCGACATGATGCAGCGCATGACCGGCGGCCGCATGAAGTCCACCACGCACCGGGTGGTGAACCCGCCCACGGGCGACACCGAGCGCTACAGCATCCCGTTCTTCGCGCATCCAAGGCCCGAGTGCATGCTCACGCAGATCGGTGCGCCCGTGGCGGGATTTTCGGGCGATAGGAGCCCAATCTCCGCGCGCGATTTTTTGGTGCAAAGGCTGACCGAAAACGGCCTCAAAGCCTAAGCTATTTTGCTGGTGGCGTGGGTGTGACGGTGCTGTTTGGGATCCCCCCATACCAGTCATCGATCTCGACACCAGCGATCCCCATCACATAGGTAAGGACGTTGCCGGAACCTCCCTCACGTGTCTGTTCAATCTCAAACCCGGTTGGCTCGCGGACCGTAGCCCAAGCTCCAATACGCGTGCCCACAGTGATGCGCGCCGGGCCCTCGTAGATGCGGCTGCGGTCGAAAGTCCCCATCAATCCAAAGCTTGAGAACTTGTGGTCTCCGCTGCAACCAGCGGTACGTCCACCGACCCCCAAGCCGTCGGGAACAGGCGCCAATGCTGCAACCGGCACCCAGCCCTCCACCACAATGTCGCTCTCCATCCGACGCACTTTTCGCCAGCCGCCGCGCCGCTCCATCTCCTCAATCTCCAAGCACTGAATTCCACTGAATGCGCCGCTACAGTTCGGCGCACGATAGACAACAGACTGCGCCGACACACGCGGCTGCGCGTACATCTGCAGTCCCAAGGCTTCAGAACCTCTCGCGAACCACCACGTGCGCTCTACATCATCACCGGCAGCCGCATCTTCGGCTGCCTCCTCGGTATCCTCCAATACGCCCAGCGCAAGCGCATCGCACGGTAACGTGATCTCACCAATCACTTCGTCGGGATGCTTGTCTTCGCCGGGCAGCACGTCGCCGCCTGGCCAAACAATGGCCTTGCCGTGCACACCACGCGCATCCTGGTACACGTCGACGATCTGAGCGCCCCGCTTGAGCTGCACCATGCCGCTGGCCACAGTTATGTCGCGCGCAACCGTGTACCAAATGTTGGGCACGCGGCCGTAAAAGGCCACGACACCGCGAAACGCGACGCGGGCTTCGGCACCTCGCCGCGACGGCACTTGTGCGGCCGCCGCCATGTCACCGACGTGCACATCGAGCTCATGGCCATCGTCCGTCTTCACGTGCACCGTCTCGAATGCCGCGTGCGTACCCACCACAGTGCATGGGTCGGCGTAGGCTGCGCGCGCGGCGAAGAGCAGCGCGGCGATAAGTGCAATCTGCATGTGGTGGAACACAAGGACCCGGACAAGGTGGGCGAGGCGCATCAGATAAGAACGTAACGCAGTTGGAGGGGATTCACCTTGTCAGCTCGCCGACCCAAAGCTCTTGCCCTTGGCGCTGATGCGGCGATTGTCCTGTTTCCCGCATTAGCCCTGCGGAAAACGTCTGTATTGCCGCAAGACACATCGGTCCGGTGCATGCACGGGGCCGTTGTGCAAGCCCACCTCGTAACAGTATGGGGGCGAGGCGCGTCTTCACCATAAGACGGAGTGCTTGGCGACATTCATCGTGCGCCGAGCGTGTTGTCGCCTTGTTTTCGCCGTTTGGGAGACTGCCTCATGGTGCTTTTGACTTTGGAAACGGCTCAGAGGCCCGGCGCGGCAGCATCTTGGCACGGGGCACTGGCGCTCGGCAGGCGGCGCTCTCTTCGTGTGCCTACGGCCGGGAAGAGAGGCTATGCTGGGTGCATCTTGACAGACATGTCTGGCCCCGACGACGCCATGCGGCGTTACGCTTTGGGCGACGAGCGCGCCTTTCCTGAGGTCTACCGCGCGTTGTCGGGGCCGCTCACCCGATTCCTTCGCGCGCGTGTGCGCGGTGACGACGCGCTCTGCCAAGATTTGGTGCAAAGCACATTCATTCGCATGCATCACGCACGTTCTCGTTTTGCCGAAGGAGGTCATGTGCTTCCGTGGGCGATGATCATTGCGCGCAACCTGGTGATCGATGCCAAACGCAGCGCAAAAGCAGGCATTGATGAGTTTCAGGGCGAATTTCTGTTCGAGGATTTCCCCGACCGTGTGGCCCCCTCCGTCGAGGATTCGCACAACACCAAAGAAGAAGCCTCCCGTATGATCGCGCAATTGGAGAAGCTCTCTCCGGAGCAGCGTGAGGCGTTGTGGCTGACCCGCGTCGAAGGCCTCTCGGCCCCCGATGCAGCGCGCGTGGTGGGCATTGCCCCTACGGCTCTTCGCGTACGTTTGCA
>JAYWGD010000602.1:0-3476 GCA_043778435.1 Myxococcales bacterium
ATGCCCTAGGCAATGTATTTGGCGGTCAAGTGATGGCGTGGGTAGACATCTGCGGCGCCATCTGCGCCCAGCGACACTGCAATCGCGTTGCCGTCACTCTCTTCGTTGACGATCTGAAGTTCCAACAGCCCGTCAAGCTCGGCGAGGTCATGAACCTGGAAGCCCAAGTCACCGCCACATTCCGCACCTCGCTTGAGATCGAGGTCGTCGCACGTGGTGAGCGACCGCTCACCGGCGAGAGCTGGTCTTGCGTCACTGCACGAATGACTTTTGTGGCCATCGACGATGCGGGTGTCCCAACCCCAATACCCGCTCTTGAGCTTGATACCGATGCCGTGTGTCGCTCGCAAGCTGACGGCGAGGCGCGCCGGGAAATGCGCCGCGCCGGACCAGCAAAAGACGCGCGAATTCCCTAGTCGTTCGTTCTACACAGCGTCGAAGAACGTAGAAACACGGCGCAGTCCCCAACTATCTGCGGTGCGCAATTCTCGTGCACTTTGCACCCAACCGATATGACCCCCGTGCGCTGTCACGACCCGCGTGACGCTGGCGGATGCGCCCTTTGCGTAAGCGTGGTTCATCGCTGCGGGCACAAGCGGATCATCCGACGATTCGAGCAGCAACGTGGGTGTGCGTATCGCGCCAACCAGCGGCCCGGCGCTCGCACGGACACGATAATCCTCCACCCCTGCAAACCCATAGTGCCCGCACAACACACGTTCATCAAAGTCACGAAGCGAACGATAAGGGGCCTCAGCACCCACGCTCAACCCTCGAACCAAATGCCGATGGTAGAAGGGTGTATTCTGCTCAACGTGCCGGCCAAGCGCTGGCAAATCGAGGGGCGCCGACATGCATGCCGCCGCTTGAACACGGCCTGCATCGCTCGAGCGCGCCAAGAAGTGGAGCACCACACTTCCGCCACCGGAAAACCCAAGAAGACAAAGCCTCGAATCGCGAGACGCGCGCTCTAAAGCATGCAGAGCGCATTCAATGTCTTCGTAAAGACCCAGGTGATATCGGCTCGCGCCTTGGCATGTGCGCCGCATGCTGAGCGACGAGACGGAATACCCCATGTTCAAAAAATGCGAGGCGGCGCGCATCATGTAGGGTCGCTCCGCGCTGCCTCCAAGTCCATGCACGAGCAGCACACGAGCACGCGTTTGCGGCGAATCCCAGTGTCGCAAACGCAGGGCATCGCCCCCGGAGAGTTCAACCGGTTCGCTCCGCATGCCTGCAGGGCAGAGTGCGGATGCAGACTGCATGCATGTTTGAAAATGCGCATTTTTCCAGACCAGCCCTGGCACGAAGTCGTCGAGAAATTCGCTCACGCAGGGTAGGATAGTCTGAGATTATGGGCACGTACATCGACTTGCATTGTCACTTTCTCCCGGGAATCGACGACGGCGTGCGCGACATGACTGAATCCCTTGCACTTGTTCAAGCGCTCTCGGAGCTTGGATTTTCTCAGCTGGTTGCGACTCCACACATTCGTCCAGGCATGTTCGACAATGACGCCGTGCAGCTCCAGGCCAGCTACGAGGAATGGAAACGCGCCGCGGGCGATGCACCATGTCCGCACACAACGCTCGCAAGCGAGCATTTTTTTGACGACGATGTGTACGCGCGTTTGCTTGCCGGACAAGGCCTGCCCTACGCAGCTTTGTCGCCATCTCAGGCGCGCCGCAGCGTGCTGGTAGAGTTCAAGGATTTTTTTCCGCCAGGGCTGGAGCGCGGCGTACGCGAGCTGCGCCGCCGAGGCCTGACCATGGTCGTCGCGCACCCCGAGCGTTATCGATGCGTGTGGCAAGACGACCGTTGTCTAGACCCACTGCTCGAAGCCGGTGCTTTTCTGCTGTTGGATTCCTGCGCGGTCACGGGCAAGTATGGCTCCGAGCCGGCTCGTGCCGCGGCGGCATTGTTAGAAGCCGGCGCCTACGAAGCTGCATGCACGGATTCGCACCGGCCCGCAGATGCCGCGGAGGTTGCAAGAGCTTTCATTGAGCTAGATCGCATGGTCGGCGCCACTGAACGGGAACGCCTTTTTTCGGCCGGGCCCACCCGCATCTTGCAGGGCTAACACCGGCAAAGAGAGCGCGTGACCCGAACGGGAGAAAAGGGCTAAGGTATGTGCCGTGGAAAAAGTAAGCGTTGTCGGTTTGGGATACGTGGGTCTGCCTGTAGCGCTCGGTTTTGCGCGCAAATTTCCAGGCACTGTGGGTTTTGACATCCACCAAGAAAAGGTCGAGGAACTGCGTCGCGGCTACGACCGCAACCATGAGGTCGAAGAGCAAGAGCTCAAGACAAGCACGCTCGATATGACGTCCGACCCCAGCAAAATGAAGGACGCCACGTTCTTCGTCATTGCCGTGCCCACCCCTGTAGACAAAAACAACGTTCCCGATCTGACGCCCGTTGTGAAGGCTTCGGAGACCGTAGGGCGAGTGCTGCAAAGAGGCGCCGTGGTCGTGTACGAATCCACGGTGTATCCCGGCGTTACGGAGGATATCTGCGGCCCCATCTTGGAGCGCATCAGCGGTCTTAAGCGCGGCGTGGATTTCTTCTTGGGCTACTCGCCCGAGCGCATCAACCCCGGCGACAAGGAGCACACACTCGAGAAGATCACCAAAGTGGTCAGCGGAGAGAACCCCGTCGTTCTCGAACGTGTCGCCGCGGCCTACGGGGCCGTCGTCGATGCGGGCGTGCACAAGGCAAGCAGCATCAAGGTGGCCGAGGCCGCCAAGGTGATCGAGAACACGCAGCGGGACATCAACATCGCTCTGATGAATGAGCTCGCTTTCATCTTCGATCGCATGGATATTCGCACAGCAGACGTACTCGCGGCTGCCGGCACCAAGTGGAATTTTTTGCCGTTTCGGCCAGGTTTGGTCGGAGGTCACTGCATCGGCGTGGACCCTTATTATCTCACCACCAAGGCGCAACAACTAGGCTACCAGCCTGAGGTGATTTTGGCAGGCCGTCGCATCAACAACCACGTATCTGTGTATATTGCACAGAAAGTGGTCAAGCTGCTTGTCAACACTGGCCACTCCGTGAAGGGCGCACGTGTCGGCGTGATGGGCATGACCTTCAAAGAGAACTGCAACGACATCCGCAACAGCAAGGTGCCCGACATTCTCACAGAGCTGCGCGAGTTTGGCATCGAGGCCATGTGCCACGACCCCATCGCCTCGCCCGCCGAAGCGCATCACGAGTACGGCTTGCATTTTTCAAACGTCAAAGACATCACCTCGCTCGATGCCATGATTGTGGCCGTGAATCACAAGGAGTTCCTCATTGAGGGCCGCGACGCACTTCTCTCACGCGTAAAGGACAACGGCGTGTTCATCGACGTGAAGAGCGCCTTCTCGTCCGAGAACATGCCGCGTGGAATTCGTTACTGGAGCCTATGAAGTCAGGCTTTTTGGGCCGAAATGCCGTCAAGATTGGCTTAAGCTTGGTGGTCACCATCGGGA
>JAYWGD010000603.1:0-3454 GCA_043778435.1 Myxococcales bacterium
TAACAAGCCCCAAGTCTTTCGCTGGACCCTTCCTGCATCGGCTACGGGTCTTGCGGCGTCAACCTCACTCACGGCCGTCAACAGCGGAATGCCAGCGAAATTCTTTTGGGGTGTCGATGGGGTGCGAGACTTGTCGGGCCTCTCGGCGAGCCTTCACTCGTACTCAACCAGCGCCGATGCATTTGCGGGCGAGGCCTTGTTGTATAGTGCACCATTCTCTGGCGTCACAGCGCGCGCCTTTGTGAACGGCTATTACTCAGGCGCGAGCGTGTCCGATGGAACGAAGAGCGTACTGGCTTACTCGGGCCTGTCGGCGCTCTCGGCAACCGCAAACACCACCATGAAAAATGGCCTTTATGCGGCGCCTCTTTGTCAAAGCAAGTTGGTCGGCGTTGCGGGTTGTCAGGCGCCGGCATTGCTGTTTGGCTGGGCAGGGGCTTCGGGGCCGGTGGTCAGCGATGCCTTGGGCAATGTGTTCGTCGCCGCTTCGGTGTCGGATGCTGACCCCGTGACCGACAAGGTCTATGCCTTGTCCCGCAGCAAGGTGATCGCGGCGAGCGCGGCGACCGCGAGCGTGGTGGCCGAGCTCAGCACGGGAGGCACCAACGCCCTTGTTGCGCTGGCGCCTGAAGGCAGCAACGTGGGTTGGGTCTTGGGCCAAAACTTCACGCCCGGATCGGCGCTTTATGCATCTTCTTATTCCATCGGAGCAGATGCGATCACGGCCTCCGGCACAAGCGTTCCTAAGGCGATCACGCCGACCAATCTTGTCGAAGGCGTCGGCATGTTTAGCGATCCCGAAGGCGACCTCTGGCTCGCCGTCAACCTCAGCGCCAAGAGCTACTTCATCGAGCTACGACGAAAGCCTTAGAACGCTCTTCCGCGCGTCGATCACGCGGGGCGCAGGTTGCGGAGTGCACGCTTTGCGATGCGCTCTGTCGCCTGCACTGGTGATTCTTTGAGCCAACTTGTGCACAATGCAGTGACCCATTCTGGTTGAGTTTTTCCTGCATCGTTGAGCCAGTTGGCCACCGAGTCCTGAGGATAGATCTCGGGCTCTGCTTTCAGCGGCTCAAGCAACGCTGACGCGAGACCCGGGTCCTTCTTGAGGGGTTCGAGGTGCTTGCACCACACTCCACGCGGACGTAGCGCCTCCACGGCGAAGCGCCGCAGATTGGGCGATGCGTGTTGCGTGTAGGGTACAAGAGCCTCGATGGATCCAGGCACATCTGCCTGCAGCACGGGGCGTAGCGCCAACCACGCCCATTCGCGCACTCCGAAGTGTGGGTCGTCAGCGAGCTTTTCAAAACGTGCGATGTGCACATGAAGTGCTGCAGCAGGGGTTGCCGCAAACGCGTAGGCCACCGCTCCTCGCACGGTGTCCGACAGGTGGTGCTCAAAATGCTCCAGTTCAGACCCGCTGCAATGTTCTGCGAGCAGAGCCCCCGCGCGCGCCAAACGCTGGGTGATGGGCACCGCCGCGCCGAGCTGCGCTTTCACTTGCGCTTCGTGGCCTGAAAGCAATGTGGAGAAAAGAGCCACAAAGTCGACGGCCAATGCTTCGGGCAAGGTTCTTGATGCGCGCAGCCCTTGGCTCAGTTCCGCGAGGTAAGGCGCCGGAATGTCCCGCACGCGTGCATAGCCTTTGGCCTCAATGTTGGAGCTCATGGTGACCACCGTAGTTTGGATTGGATGAGATTCGATTGGATTTGCGCGCGAGCCAAGAGTTGGACGCGATGTTTTGCTGCAACGCGGAACGCACGTTGGCCAAAGTAGTTCGTGGTGTCCGCGCTGGCACACAGGCTGCTGCAACTTGCAAGTCTTCCCCGCGTGTAGGACGAGTCTTGAGACGTGGTAGGGTTTAGGTCATGAGCCAGGCGATGTTCTCACGTGTTGGGCAGCGTGCCGTGACAGTGGCCTTGTCCGGCCTCTTTACGGGCCTTGCCGGCGCCGCGCGCAACCTGATCTTTCGAGACCCCGCGGCTCAGGGCATCGAGGTGCTTTCTGACATCGCTTACCGGCCAGCCGACGATGGCGCGAGTCGTGATCATCTGCTGGATGTGTACCGCCCCGCCGCACCCTCCTCCGCGCCTCGCCCGGTCGTGCTCCACATTCATGGCGGCGGGTTCACGATCCTGTCCAAGGATACCCATTGGGTGATGGGCATGCGCCTCGCGCGCATGGGCTATGTGGTGTTCAACATCAACTATCGCCTGGCGCCCAAGGGCCGATTCCCTCTGGCCTTCGAGGACTGCGCAGCGGCCTATCAGTGGATTGTGCAGAATGCATATATCTATGGCGGCGACATCTCGCGCTTGATTTTGGTCGGGGAAAGCGCCGGTGGAAACTTGGTGAGTGCGCTGGCTCTTTCGGCGGTAAGCACACAGCCCGAGTCTGCATCTGCGGCCGTGTTTGCCACCGGCGTGGTACCGCGGGCCGTGGTGCCCATCTGTGGCATGTTGCAGGTCAGTGGGCGCGCGCGCGCGAGGAGCGCCGTGGTGCGGAGCCGCATACGAAAGATCGAAGACGCCTATCTTCCGCAAGACGGCCGCACAGACTTTGGCCTTGCAGACCCTCTGCTTGTCGCTGAACGAGGGCCCGTTGCTCTGCGCCCGTGGCCCGCTTTTTTTCTTCCCTGTGGCACTTGGGATCCGGTGCTCGAGGACACGCAACGCATGGGCCTGGCGCTCACGCGGGCTGGCGCCGAGGCCCAAGTGAAGCTTTATCCTGGCGAGCCTCATGCCTTTCACGCTCTTGTGTTTCGCGCCCAAGCACGCGCGTGTTGGCACGACATAGGCGCGTTTCTCGACGATGTGCTTGGCCCTGCGCGGGCCACGCCCATGCGATGACTCTGGGTCATCATCAAACCCGACTTTGGGTGCCATCTGCGATTGAAATTCAGATATGGACATGGTGTGTTTAGCAAGCTGCCGTTGTCGCGTGTCGCCTTGTTTCTGCTCGTGTCGTTGACCATGTTTCGACCCGCATCGGCATACGCGGATTCTCCGCTGGGGGCGAAACCAACCGAGCCTGCTGCGCCTGCGTTGGTGAAACTTGTGGCGCCGAAGCTGCTCGAAGACCCCGGCGCCGAGTATCCGCGCCAAGCGGTTCTTGATGGCATCAAGGACGCCGTGACAGTGGTGGTTGCACTCGAGTTGGACGCCGCTGGCAAAGTCGTCAAGTCGTCGGTGCCAGTGCCTCAAGGCCATGGATTCGACGAGGCCGCCATTAAGGCGGTCGAGGGCCTCCGTTTTGAGCCTGCGACGCGTGACGGAGTGGCCATTGCCGCCAAGGTAAAACATCGCTACGAATTCAAAGTGCCAGCATCGGTGCTCACGGTGCGCGTGTTGTCAGCGGAGAACGACAAGCCCGTGGCCGGCGCATCGGTCCGATTGCAACGTGCGCAACCTCCTGGTGAGGCCGCAGTCGACCCTCCGTTCACTGGGCCGAGCAA
>JAYWGD010000604.1:0-3450 GCA_043778435.1 Myxococcales bacterium
GATCGCAAGCAGGGCTCCAGCATCACGCATTGGAAGGATGCGAGTGCTCCACGAGTCTCCATTGTTGAACATGCGGATGTGCGTCGCATGCTTTTGGACATGAAGGCGCGCGTAGAAGGAATCCGAGCCCTTTGCCTCAAACTTGCCATGCACGTGGACCGAGCGGGCGTTGCCACGGCCGCGGGCGATACGGCATCGGTCACCTATCATCAAGGGCAAGTCGATTTGCTCGTCCCGCTGGTGAAGGCGTATGGCAGCGATCAGGCGTTCCGCATCTGCGAAACCGCGATTCAGACCTATGGTGGCGCGGGTTACACGCGAGATTATCCAGTCGAACAGTATTGTCGCGACTCGAAGATATTCTCGATCTACGAAGGCACCAATCACATTCAAGCCATGGACTTGGTGGGTCGCAAGTTGGGCCAAGGAGGCGGAGCCAACTTTCAGGCGTTCGTGGGCGATGTGGCAAAGTTCGTCTCTACCAACCTGTCCCATGCCACGCTCGGCGCAGACATCAAGAAGCTGTCAGAAGCGCAGGAAGCCGTTACGTCTACCGCGATGCGTTTGCTAATGTGGTTTCAAACGGGGAACGTCGCGATGGTGCCTCTAATCGCAACGAGCTTCTTAGAGATGATGAGCGAGCTTTCTGTAGGCTGGCTGCTCTTGGAGGGCGCCGTTATCGCAGACGAAACGCTCAAGTCTGTGGCCGATGGCCATCCGGACAAAGCATTTTACGCAGGCAAAATCAGCGCGGCGCAATACTACGCGCGCCACGTGTTGCCCCACGTTGCCTTGCTCGCAAAAATCGCCGAATCCGAGGACAAGTCTGCGATGGAAATTCCAACGGAAGCCTTCGCAACGGTCTGAAGACAACACATGCAATCTACAGCGACGGTGTGGCCAGAGCGTATTCTGACGGCACCGTCGTTGTCGTTTGCAAACAAGCTTGAGGGCAGTGGTCGAGGGCGCTACCCGATGCGCTTCGAAGACCTGACGCAGGATGGTCGCGCCGTGCTTGAGCCACTAACGACCGCGCTGATGGGAACATATTGGGGTGACGCCTTTGTGGCGCATCCCATGATGAAGCCTTGCGTCGAGGAGGGAATCATTCCCGTGCTCACGCGCTTTGTGATCGCGAACGGAGACGGCCCATTTGGCATCGTGGCGCCCGTCGAGTCCGAAGGCCTCTATGAGCTTGCGCACTCGCAAAACCCCGACGGCACTGTGGCGCGCATTCACCTGCTCATGTGGTGCAAGTTGGAGGCGCCACACGCGCGCACATTGCCTGGTGGGACGGCGCCTGGAGACGGGCGAGGCATGGTGGGGCAGTTCTTTGCAGAGTACACGTTCACGCGTTTGCTTGCCAAAGCGGGCGAGAGACGCGTGACGGCATTGCCTCGTATGGAGGGGCTTCCAAGTGTTCCCACGGGCATCTATACGCCGCATGCGAGTCTGGAGCTCTCGGAGCCCAGTGACGGCTATCTGCCCATGACGGAGGCTCACTCGATGTTGCCCTTTACGTTTGGTTTGCGCCACACGGATGCCAACCGACACGTCAATTCGCTCCAGTCCATTCGCATTGCCGAAGAGGCCTCGCTCCACACGCTGGCGCTGCATGGGCGAGATGCTCAGCTGCTTGCACGCGTGGTAGATGTGGAATACATCCGTCCGTGTTTTGCAGGTGAGACTGTGCAGCGACATGTGCGTGTCTTTGCTCCGCCCCCGACGCCAGAGCATGTGTCCATCGAGTCGCTGGTCGAGATCAAAGGCGCGGACGAGAAAATCCGCACGCGTCTCAAATTGCGTTTTTCTCAGTAAGTTGCCTTGTGCTACGTCAATGCATCGACCAGGCGCACAATGTCTCGTTCGGCCACGGAGCACAGGGCAACGCGAAGCGCCCCTTTTGCGGGGACGACGTACACATCCTGGTCGCGCATGGCAGCGGCTTTCACGTCCGCGGCAGGATGAAACACGGTGACGAAGAAACCGCCCTCGTAGCGTGGGTAATTTAGGCCTTTGGCTTTTGCATGTAGATTGAACGCATCTGCGCGCGCGAAGAGATCTTTTCGCACGATCTCACGCTCTGCCGCCAAGCTGGCACGCGCATCAGAATCAACCAGCATGCGGGTCACGGCCGCCATGCCCGAGTGATTGCAATTCGACCAGGTGCCGCGGCACGCATAGGCAAGGGCAGCATCGGTTTGGATACGATCTTGTGCATCTTGCACGCATGCGATGAGCGCTCCTACTCTAGCGCCGTAGAGCGCGTAAGCCTTGGATGCACTCCAAGCAAAAAGCAGTCCCACATGCCCCAAAAGAGGCGTCAGTTCCTTAAGAAAAGCGCGCGTATCTCCCTTGGAATATTCCAGGTAAGCGGTGTCGACGAGCAGTGTAACGGGGCCCGTTTGCGCGTGGGTCAGCAAGGTCGCCACCACGGCGCGCCACTCCTCGGGCTGCATCGAGTAGCCGGTCGGATTGTTACAGGGGTCGTTGATGAACACGAGCGCGCGCCCTTGTGCTGCAAGCGTGGCCTCGAGCTCGACGCTCAGCGATTCGGTATCGATGCGGCCATCGGCGCCAAACAAGCGAAAGGTTTGCACCTTGCGCCCATGCTCATCGGCAAGCGTGGAGTAGGGGCCCCAAAAGTAGTCGCCCGTGAGCATGGACTGCCCGTGCTCTAGGTAGTTCATGAGCGCATGTCGCAGGGCGCCAGTGCCGCCAGGAGTGCTCACGGCCACCGAGCTCTCCAATAGCTCTGGGACGCTGCCAAGCATGTCGGTGCGTACTGCATGCAAAAATGCGCCGTCGCCGGCGATAGGTGCGTAAGCCGCGATTTGCATGTCCGTTGCGCCGCGTATGGCCGCAAGCGCGGTGGGAAATGTGGCCAATGTGCCGTCGTCGCGCATGGCCGCACCAATGGTTGCATTGACCACGGAACGTCCTGATTTGGCTTTGTCTTGTGCTTCGCGATTGAGCGTGAAGATCACATCACCAACAGGTCGAGATGCGTGGGAGGGCGCGAGGTGCGGCATGATGAGCCGCTTCTAGTCCGGCAAGCCCACTCCTGTCATCAGCGCATCTGACGGCCCCGATGAAGGAGAACGAAGACGGAACAATCACGCTCGCTTAGGGGTTGCCCCGATATGTCCTTTCTCTCGCACTATGCTGCAATTGCGGATACCGTCCCTCGCCAAGCCATGACCTTTTTACGCGTACTCTGGTTTGTGTTTTTGCTCGGTGCTCCGCGTCTCGCTCTGGCAGCAGGCAGCGTGAGCCTCGGGGCATTGGTCCAGTGGGTCGACAAGTCTGGTCGCGTTCTTGCGCGCGATGTGAACAACCAAAAAACGGCCACGCTTGGCGACTGCAACAGCGACAACGCGTTGCAGTTTCCGATCACCTTCAGCGCAGACTTCTCGAACGCCACCAGCAGCGCGCAGGTATGGGTTGGTG
>JAYWGD010000605.1:0-3447 GCA_043778435.1 Myxococcales bacterium
CGCTGCTCACCGCTTCGCGCGTCGCCGCAGAGCACCACTTCGGTCTTGCCCTTCGAGGCAATCACGCCGCTGGTCGCGCGCCCCACGCCATCCCCCGACACCGCATCACGTAGATGCAGGCCATCTCTTCGGAGCAGCAAATAGGCAAGCGTAAGCCCCTGGTAGCGCAAGCCCGCGGCGCGCGCGGTGGGCACCAACCAATCAGGCAGATCGACGGCCACATCATCGTGGCACCAGTCCTCGTCGCGTGCGAGCGCCGGGCATGGTGCAGTATGCAAGCATGGCGCGTAGACCGTGGCGCCACCAGACGGGATCAGCGCATCGCGCACCGCATGCAAGTGGCGCGTACGATCTTTGAGCGCGGGCTCCACCACGCACAAGGTACCTGTATCACGCACAGAATTTTGCAAGCGCTGCACGAGCGCCCCAGCATGCAACGCCGCGCGGTCTTCGGGCGCACCACGCTGGTCGAGTTCGGAGAGCACTTGCCCCATCAGAACCACGTCCATGTGGGACGAGGGCTTGTACGCGTGCGCGTCGCCCACCGAAGTGCTGAGCTCGAGTTCGAGTCCATCCCAATGGAGGCGACGCCCCACGTCGGCCGCGATGGCCAGTGCAACGCTGTCGGCATCCACCAACATCGCGCGCACGCGGCCCCGGAGGCCATGAGCCAGCAAGCACTGCATCAACCCGAAGGTGGTGGCGCCCATGCCGGCGCCCAAGTCGAGCACCTTGAGGTCGACCTCTTGGCCCGGCTTCCACACACCGCCGCGCACCAAATCACGCAGCGCCCATGCGCTCTTTGGAATGTCGCGCGCAAGAAAAAACCCAAGACGCGCCGCGTGTCCGCCGCCGTGAACAGCCACTCCATGTTCGTTGTAAGATGCAGATAGTGCCCGCACCATCGCGCCCAAACGCTCGGGCTCGGCCGTGGTGGGCCAGCCGCGCGCCTTGAGCATCGCGTCCACACAAGCACGCAAGTCGGTGGGTCGCCAAAGCGCATCGTTCATCATCGGGCCAACCGATTACCACATGCGCGTCACGCCCGTGTAGGCTCGCGCTTTATGCGCCTTGCCTCTTTGATTGTTGCGACCAGTACGGTGCTTTCGGGATGCGCCGCCATCAAACCACCGGCGTCTCTTTTGCCCTCTGCAGATGCGGCACTTGGGCAGCTTCGCGCCCAACAAGCTTGCGGCCAGAGCTTGCACACCAGCGCCAAAGTCGACAACTGGTCGCCCGACGGTCGCATTCGTAGCGAGGTGTTGCTCTACGCGGCAGGCCCCGCCAGCTTGCGGATCGACGCGATGGCGTTTGGCGTGAACGCGCTCACACTCACCTCCGACGGCCGCGAATTCCGCCTCTCCGATCTGCGTGCCAAGCAGTTTTTGGTGGGCCCCGCGACCGCCTGCAACTTGGCGCGTGTCACCCAAGTGCCGCTGCCTGGCGAGGTGCTCGTGGGGCTCTTGCGCGGCAAAGCTCCGGTGCTCAAACACAGCACGGCAAACTCGACGCTCGCATGGGATACACACGGCTACTACGTGCTGAATCTGGCCGGCGCCAATCAGAGCTCGGAGACGATCCGCCTCGCCGTCCACCCCGATGACGTGAGCAAGCCGTGGCACGCACAGCGCCTTCGCGTCTTGGGCGCAACGGTCTTTCAGCAAGGCATTGCTCTCTACGACGCTGAGCTCAGCGAGCACGCGCCTGCCGCCATGGGCACGCCACGCGTCGACCCCGATGGCCTAGAGTCACCCTTGCCGTTGAGCGGCCCCGTATGTGCGGCCGAGCTGCCGCGTGTGCTGCGGCTCAAGGTACCCGAAGCCGATCAAGACGTGCTTTTTCGCTTTCAAGATCCCGAATGGAATGCGCCTTTGCCTGACGGAGCGTTTACGCATGAAGCCGCTGCGGGCCTCAGCGTGTACCGTGTAGACTGCAACGATTCAGACGCGGCGGGCGCGCGCAAAACGCCTTGAGCTCTGGAGAGAGCCCAAGGCGCTTTGGCGTCTAGTTGACTGAACCGTTCGTTCAGGGAAGCGCGCACACGTCCGCACTGACTCGGCCGTTCGGGCGCGAGACATTGCCAAAATTGAGACGGCCGGCGTAGCTCGCGCACTCCCCGTTTTTCACGAGATCACTCTTAGGGACGCAATGACCCCCATTGGCGCGCGCTTGGCAGAACGTGTGTGTCTCGCCTGCGCGATCGGGGCAGGAATTGGTGCAAGCCATCGAACATGTGCCGCGCAACGCACCTTCTTGCCGCTCACAGATGCCGCCAGCATAGGTGCAGTTTGCATCCGTCGCGCACTCGGAGCCTACCCACGGCATGGCCGTTGGCACGTCTACGACTTTGCCTGCGGCATCGCGCTCCACGTCTTTTTGCACCTTTACAGGCACTTTGCGGCCCAGGACGCGACCGTAAAGCTCTTTGATTCCATCCGCCGACATACGCACGCAACCGTGGGAGACATAGCCTCGGCGCAGATTTCCGCCAGTGCTCGAGGTGTAATTGTCGATAGGGCCATGAATGGCATACGCACCGCGAAAACGAATGAATGGCAGGCCCGCAAACACGGGCGAGCGTACCGGAACATCGGGCGTGCTCGCATCGGTGTCGGTCCACCAAACGCGGCACGAGTAGTACGGGCCATACTGGCCATCCACCGTGTCTTTGCCGCGCAAGTCGGCCATAAAGTTGCCGGTGATGGTGAGAGACTCTGCCTCTTCGTACTTGCCGGGGCCTATGGGGAAGACCTGATCGTAAGTTCCGGCCAAATCTTTGAGATGCAACGTCAGACCGTCCAGCGAGATCACGATGCTCGGCCGTTTGAGCGTGGGCACCACAGGAATGTCTTTGCAGGTAAGGGCCTGACCATAATTGGGCTCAAGGCCATCGTCGCCCGTTGCGACGTTGCCCTCTACATCTCCCAGACCCAGCTCCTCATTCTCGCCGCCCACAGCGCATGCGCCCATGAGCGCAGCACTCAGCCCGAACAGCACCGTGGCGCAGGTAGATTTCATATGCATGCCGTCTTGCTAGCAGTACTTTAACGCAGTGCAACATAGAAACCCGATTTAGGGCAGGGCGCCTCTCAGCACCGACAACCGCAGTTGCGAAGCATGATCGTCGTGATGAAACACACGCTGCGTCGCCGTACGGAAGTCTTGCGCCTTGGCATGATAAATATCCGTAAACACTTGGGGGTTGAGGTCGACCAGCGGAAACCATGTACTCTGCACTTGCACCATGATGCGATGCCCGCGCCTGAAGGTGTGCATTACATCTGGCATGGTGAAGGCAATATTGGTGACTTGATTTGGCAGCATTGGTTTCGGCGTGACAAAGCTCTCGCGGAATTTTGCGCGAAACGGCTCGCCGCGAATGAGCTGCTGAAAGCCCGCCATCACTTGGCGCGGCACACCTGCATCGCGCGGTGGTGGCATGGGCGG
>JAYWGD010000606.1:0-3443 GCA_043778435.1 Myxococcales bacterium
GTGAAAAAGACCCCCAAAGGAGGCCGTTCGACGGACGCTGAAGTGCTCGAGGCGCTCGCACCCGATCACGCACTTGCTGGCGTCTTGCTCGAGTACCGCGAGATCGACAAGCTCAAGGGGACCTATCTAGATGCGCTCCCCAAGTGGGTGTCGGAATCCACGGGGCGCATTCATCCCACCTACATGCAGACCGTTGCGGCCACCGGGCGCCTGTCTTGCGCTGACCCAAACTTGCAAAACATTCCGACCCGCACCGCGCTCGGCAAACAGATCCGCGAGGCCTTCATTGCGCCTCCCGGCTACTTGTTGCTGTCGCTGGACTACTCACAGATTGAGTTGCGTGTGCTGGCGCATATCAGTGGGGATGAGAACCTGCGCGCGGCGTTTACCAGCAATGTCGATATCCATACGCATACAGCCTCACTCATGTTTGGTGTGCCCTTGGCGGACGTCACCAAGGAGCTCCGCTATCGTGCCAAGGCCGTCAACTTCGGCGTCATCTACGGCATGGGCGAGCTCGCGCTTGCCAAACAGACGGGCGTGACACGCAAAGAGGCTGCAGCCTTTATCGAAGACTACTTTGCGCGCTTTGCCGGTGTTCGAGGCTACATGGCCGGCGTACAGCACGAAGCGGAAACGACGGGCATGGTGCGCACCATGCTGGGAAGGCTGCGTCGCTTCCCGAACCTGCTCTCGAACAATCGTGTCTTACGCAGCGACGCACAGCGCGCAGCCAAAAATACACCGATTCAAGGCAGCGCTGCCGACATCTTGAAGCTTGCGATGCTTGCGTGTGAAAAAGTGCAAGACGCACGCATGCTGCTCAGCGTTCACGACGAGTTGGTCTTCGAGGTGCGGGAAGAGGATGCCGCACGCGTTGGCGCTGAGCTCAAGCAGATCATGGAGCACGTGTTGCCTCTTTCGGTGCCGCTCGAAGTCAATATGGGCGTGGGCGCAACCTGGGGAGCCGCACATTAAGGGGCTCTGCGGCTGCTAGCTATTGCGTCGCTTGTTGGTGCGCTCGATAGGGAACGGAGACCGGAGACTTCAGTCGCAAAGATGCAGAACGCAGGCACCAAAACCATATGGTAGCGGTCCTCGCCAAAGAACATGGCGTGCGTGAAAATCACCCCGCCGAGGTAGGCCAAAAGACCCCAAAGTGCCGAAGGGAATGCGCGTCCTGCCGATCGCAAACGTGTGCGTAATGCAGCGATCAGCAGCCCTATCGTAGCGAACACCATCAGTGCAACATGCAGAGAGCTGAGGCGTGCCCGTGTGAGGTTCGCCCTTTCCTCGGTCCACAGATCGGGGCGTCCTTGCTTTAGGTAATTCACTGCAAAAGATTCGTGGTCAAAGGTCTGGTGCAGCTTCTCGGGAATGAGGCCCAGCCAGCGACGCGTGTCGCTCTTGATCCATGCCACGCCTCGCTCGCCCCAGCAGCGATCTTGCTGCACTTGGCCCGTCACTACGCTGCACCCGTCTTCGCCATGCAAGGTCTCGAAGCGGCCCGTGGCGCGCGGGAAAGACCCAATGGCCAAGTTCCAGCCGCCGTTGGTGCTCACCAAAGCACATCCGTCCATTTGCGCGCAGTTACGTGCCGTCCAGGGCAGCACTGGCAAAAGCGTGAGCGCAACACCGAGCAATGGGATGCGTGCGCACTGCAATAAGTCTCGAGCCTGCCATGTCGCGGGCCACGGCAGCAGCGCCGGAAACAACAGCAGTGTTTGAGGGCGCACCAAGGTGCCAAAGCCCAGCACCAGAAACGCGGCCGCACGCCATCCCCACAGGCGGCGCACGGCCACGCGCGCGCGCACTGCGAGGTAGAGCGACAGCATGGCCAACAGCGCTGACAGCTGTTCACTCATGACAAGTGTAGAATACAATAATAGGCCAGGATGCACGGCCACAAGCAGGCCCGCGGTGAACGCGATCCGCCTCGACGCATACGTACGTACGAGCAAGAAAGTGATGCCCGCGAGCGCCGCACCAATGGCCACATTCACTGCGATGCCCACGCCGTGGCTATCGCCAAATACATAGTAAAATACGGACAAAAACCCGCTGTAACCTACCGGGTAATGCGCCGCAGGATGTGGAACTGCCCCTCCGCCATCGCTGTACCCAAAGCCCTCCGCGATGCGCCTCGCGTAGTAGTCATAGTAGTGCGCGTCCCATACAGGCTCTGATGCAAATCGCAGGGCGATACACGCCCGAAGTACCCATGCAACCGACGTGACGAAGAGGAGCGCAATCAGCTCGCGCGACGGCTTAAAAAGGCTCATCGCTGAAATGCAGCTATGGCCGTCGGCCTTGCCAAGTAGGTCGCTCTGACGAGCTGAGAATCCAATCCTAGCTGCCGCGCGAACTCGCCTACATAGCCGCGCACATACACGGCCGCCGGGAGGCGATGGAAGGCGTCTTCCTCGATGCTGGCCAAGTGTTGAAGTGGGATCTTGGTGAGGCGAGCGATGTCGCTCAAGCTCAATCCCTGAGACTCACGCACGCGCCTTAGTAGGTCGCCAGAGTAAATGGAATCTACACCTACTTCTCGCATCACCTCGCGGCGAAGCAGTTCTCTCTCCCCAGAGATGACGGGAACCACTGGCGGTGGTGGCCCCGAGAGCAGAGGGATGTCGCCATCAAAGACCGACATGTCGTAGGCCTTGCGCCGTGCGGGCTCGACAAGAGTGTTGTGGGCCTCTTCGATGCGTACGCGGTGGCTACGCAAGAGGTCGGAGCTCAAAAGCGTGCAGGATGCAAGGTTGTCTTCTGCATAGAGCGCGCGCAAAGGTCTGGTGGCTTTGCGCACGTCTTCATCGGTGGCGCCTCGAGGTACCCCGAGCACATCGTAGTGGGTGGGCTTACGGCTGGGCATGGGCGCGCTAGGCTCGCCGCGCTCAGGCTTTGGTGCGATGTCCGTCAGCAGGCGCCGCGTAATTCGCTCGATCTGACGTCCCGCGCGTCCTCCTGGAGTATCGACCATGAGCGGTCGCTTGGCCTTGGCTGCGAGCGCGACACTCTCGTCAAAGTCGATGTAGCCGAGCTCTTGGACTTGCACGCCGAGGTGGGTGCCGGTGACATCCGCGATGTTGGTTGCAAGGGTCGTGTCGCCGCGCGAGCGCACTGGGTTCACCACCAAATAACACTTGAGACGAAGGGCCTCTTGCCAGGCAATTTCCGCGGTGTTTCGATCCATGGCCTTGAGCGCCTGTACGAGTGCAAGCGGGGCGGCGGCCGGTCCCAATTCGCGACGTGCCCGCTCGAACAACTCGGCCTTGATGCGGTCTTGGTGCAAGCGGCGGCGCATGCGGCGCACAAATCCCATGGAGCTGACGCGGTAAAAAGACTCCACCGATGCGGGCTCGGGCGAGCAAAGCGCCACGCGTGTATCTGCGCCCAGCCAGAGATCGAGCGACGCTAAGGTAGGGCATGCACCAACATTC